>JBFEOQ010000001.1:0-148437 GCA_041550515.1 Thermoplasmatota archaeon
ATAATATAGAAGAATGCTATACATATCAATGGAATTCAAATCCGTTTAAGAAAGATATCTTTTTAGAGTTAGATTGGATCGATTCACAAGATACTAATGAGTCAAACAAACCTTCCGTTGAATCTTTAGAAAAATTAGTTTCTATTTTTGATGAAAAAAATATCACTTTTCATTATGACATCGGAAATCTTGGAGGAGGAGAAATGATTCATATATCAGATCATACTTTCTCTTTTGCTAAAATGTCAGATATGTATTGGGATTTTTTTCTTCATAATGATTTAAATAATCCACGAAAAGGTATATTTCATTATGGAATTATTTGTGATTATTGCCCTGATTTAAATTATCCATTTTTCGGCTGGGATCAATTTGATTCATTTGCTGTTTCAATAAAATGGTTGAAAGAAAATGAGCGGTTAATTCCTAAAGATCAAATTTTAGCTGGAGCGGTTGTTCATCATTTAGGTCACTCTTTTGGATTAGTTGCTGATTTATATGGTGGAATTGATAACCTTGAAACCACATCTATTTTAAGTGTTCAATGGTGGAAATATCATAATTATAAAAGTTGTATGAATTATTATTATAAATATAAAATTTTAACATATTCAGATGGCGCAAATGGTTATGGTGATTTTGATGATTGGTCAAATTTAAATTTTTCTTATTTTAAAGACACAGTTATAGAATGGCCTAATAATTAATCTTCTTTCCATTTTGTTAAAACCAAACCAGAGATAAAGAAAAATGCTGCAAATATAAGAACAATTATTGTATAAAAAATTGCATCATCTGTTTTTAAATAAATCATAGATGCTCTAAGACCTTCATTAACATAAAATAAAGGCAAAAATCTTGCAATTAATTGTAAAAAAATAGGCATTTGATCAAGTGCAAAAAAAGTTCCTGCTAGAAACATCATTGGAAAGGTTACTGCACCTCCAGCCATGCCTGCAGATTCTTCATCTTTTACAAAACGACTAATGAGCATTCCCATTCCTGTAAAAAGGAAGCTAGTACCTATAAGTATCAAAATCATCCAGATATTGACATTAATATTCATTCCATATACTATTATTCCTAAAACAATAATTAATGCAGCAGATATAAATGATAAAAATAGTTGGAAAAACATCTTTGAAAAAATCCATTCAGATCGAGTAATAGGTGTTGTTAATAGTTTTCTTAAAATTCCATCTTTTTTAAATTTTGTATTTCGCTCAAGGCTACCATATATACAAGTTTGCATTATTGTAAAGCCGATCATACCTGGTAAAAAGAAATCAATAAAACCAAACTCACCAGTAATTGTTTCAATATCATTTATTCTAATTATATCTTTTCCGCCAGATTGATTCATATTAAGATTTGTAACTACACCTGAAACAACACTTCTAACAATTGAATTAGATTGTTGCTCACTTTGATCAAAATAAAAAGATATATTTGTTATAGCTTTATCATTTATAGCTTGTTGAAAACCTTCAGGTATTACAACTAAACGTTTAATGTTTTCATCCTTAATAAATTGTAAAATATTATCCTTAGAAACATCTCTTAAATCTGTTTTAATAACTGGAGTGTTATTTAAAATATTTACAAAAGTTTTTGATGTTGTAGAATTATCAAAATCAATGATTGCCAGATCATACTCTGCATCACCAACACCTGAAAAAATTGCACCAAACATAAGGATTAGCATAACCGGAAATAAAAGAGTCCAAAAAAGCGTTGCTTTACTTCTTATAAAGGATTTTAAATCAGTAAAAAAACTTGCCCAAATTACTTCTAATCTCATTGATTTTCTTCCTCCGAGTCAGAGAGACGAGCTCCTGTTAGATGTAAAAATACTTCCTCAAGATTTGAACGGCGAATATCAATGCTTTCATAGTCAATTGCTTCATGGCGTAATATAGATAAAACCTCTAAAACTCGTTCTTTGTAATCAATTTTTATTGCTATATCACCATTATTTTCTTTATTTGCATTAAAACCATTTTTACTTAGAATATCAATTGCTTCTTTAGTTTTACAGTTTTTAATATGAAGAATATGACCTTTACCATATTTATTGATAAGTCTCTCTAGAGAACCATTAGCTATAATATTTCCTTTGTGAATAATTGTTATTGTATCTGCTAGATACTCTGCTTCTTCCATATAATGAGTGGTTAGAAAAATTGTCTTACCTCTATTTCTTAAATCAGCAATTACCTCCCATACTTCACGACGAGCTTTAGGATCAAGACCTGTTGTAGGCTCATCAAGAAAAACAATTTCAGGATCGTTTACAAGTGATATAGCAACACCTACACGTTGCTTCAGGCCACCAGAAAGATTCATATAAAGTGTGTTTTCTTTATCCTTTAAATCCATAGCAGCAATTATTTCCTCGATATTTGCACGCTTTTTAAAAAGCTTTGAAAAAAATTCTAAGGTTTCTTTAACGGAAAGTCTTTCAAAAGAATGAAATTCCTGCGGCAATATTCCAATATGTTCTTTAATATCAGAAAAAGATGTGTTAATATCTTTACCAAGTATTTTTATTATTCCATTTGTTGGTTGCCTAATTGATTCGATCATTTCAACAGTTGTTGTTTTTCCAGCACCATTTGGCCCAAGAAATGCAAATACTTCTCCTTTTTTAACTGAGAAAGAAATATTGTTCACTGCTACTAGATTACCGTACTCTTTTCTAAGGCTACTAACTTCTATTGCTATTGTTTCACTTGTTTTATCGTTAGATAAAGTCTTTTGAAATATTACTTTTCCAGTGAGATTACAAGAAGGACATTTCGTTATAATGGTATCACCAGGTTTACCAGATGAGGTAAAAATTTGTTCGCATTTTGGACATTGAATTGTTTTTGTTATCATATAGAATCCTGCTTTGGTATTAACTCGGATAGGTAATCAGTATTTAGTTTTTATCTATACTATGTAATATAAGTAAGATAAAAAAAGAAAATCATTATACGTTTCTTATCATAATATTTATTAACAAAATTAAATTATAAGTTTTAAAAAATTTAAGGAGAGAAGAGGAAATAATCATGGATTTAGACTTTCTTAATAAACTTGTTAAAAATGCTGATACCAAAATTGTAATGATTATAATAGATGGAATTGGAGGTTTACCTAGAGAAAAGGACAATAAAACTGAGCTTGAATTAGCATATAAACCTAATCTTGATAAATTAGCATATAATGGCATTTGTGGTCTTCATATACCAGTCGGACCAGGTATAACCCCAGGTAGTGGTCCAGGTCATCTTGGTATTTTTGGTTTTAATCCAAAAAAGTATCAAATTGGTAGAGGAGTTCTTGAAGCCTTAGGTATTGATTTCATTTTAGAACCAGGTGATGTTGCAGCTCGAGGGAATTTTTGTACTATTGATGAAAAAGGATATATAAGTGATAGAAGAGCAGGGAGAATATCGACAGAAAAAAATCAGCAGCTTTGCAAGATTTTATCTGAACGTATTAATATCCCAATGGTCAAAGTTTTTATTAAAACTGTAAAAGAACATAGGCTCTTAATTGTTTTAAGAGGAGAAGGTTTAAAAGGAAATCTTATTGATACTGATCCTCAGAAGATAGGTATAAAACCTTTAGAGCCAAAAGGGGGAATTGGCTCGGATAAGACAGTTGGAATCGTTGAAAAATTTTTAAACCAAACCAAAGATATTCTATCAGATCATCATCCAGCAAACATGGTTTTACTTCGTGGTTTTTCAGAAAAACCTTCTTGGCCAAATTTTCCAAAAGTGTTTGGTTTACATAGTGCTGCAATAGCATGTTATCCAATGTATCGTGGTCTAGCAAGTTTAATCGGAATGGATTTACTTAAAACAGGGCAATCTATTGAAGATGAATTTGAAACACTTGAAGAAAACTGGGATAAATATGATTTTTTCTTTTTACATGTTAAAAAAACTGATAGTTATGGTGAGGATGGAGACTTTGATTCAAAAGTGAATGTGATTGAAAAAGTAGATGAGCTTATTCCAAAGCTGATGAATTTGAATCCTGATGTAGTAATTGTCACAGGGGATCATTCTACCCCTTCTGTTTTAAAATCTCATAGTTGGCATCCAGTTCCATTACTTATTTGGTCAAAGTATTGTCGACCAGATAGTGTAAAAGAATTTGGTGAAAGAGCGTGTATCTCAGGTGGTCTTGGACCTATGCTTTCTGCAGTTGATATAATGCCGATTGCTTTAGCTAATGCTCTAAGATTTGAAAAGTTTGGAGCATAAAACAATTGCAGAGGATTTATTACAATATTTAATGATGTGTTTAAATTCATAAAATATATAATTAAAATGAATCATTTCAATGCTTGGCGATATTATGGAAAAATCATATATTTGTTGTATTTGTGAATCTGAATGTGAAAGGGAGCAATTAAAACAATTTAAAAGAAAAGGAAAAATAAAAAAAATATGTGACGAATGTGTTACAGCGATAAAAGGGATGATTTAATAATTAATATAACTATATTTGAATTATCATATTAAAAGAGGTTGATGTTGTGTCTAAAAAAGTTATTAAAAAAGATGGTAGAGTTCAACCGTTTATAAAAGAAAAAATTGTTGTTAGTGCAGTTAAAACTGGTGCTCCTGTTGAAGTAGCACGAAAAATAGCTGATAATATAGAAAAACATACTAATGAAGATATCAAAACGGATTGGATTCGTAAAAAAGTACTAGATGAGTTACATATTCAAAATCCTGATTGGCCAAAACGATGGTATAGCTATGATAAAAATATTAAAAGATTACATAAATATGGTTTAAAATAAATTTTAAGTAAAATATGATAACTTACAATAAAGTCTGATATTATTTTTCTCATTTAGATGCGGATATGATCTAGTGGTTATGATGGATGCATTTATTCGCCGATTCTCGTCACTTTTCTCGTCGAGAATCTCCGCGTTATTTTCCACGGACTCTTTAAAAATCCTCTATTTCATTTTTTCTTAAATAGTATTTAATGCAGTTTTTTCTCATATTAAATTACATTATAATTTTATGGAATTTTCTCTATTACATTTTTTAATATATAAACAGATTTTGCATAATCATCTAAATTAATATGTTCAATTGGCGTGTGATCTAAAGTTGAATCTCCAGGACCATATGTTACAATTGGAACCATATATTTGTGTAATATATTCATGTCTGATGTGCCCATTTTAACTTTGAACTTTGGTTCTCCACCTAATTCTCGTATCGCTCCGATGAAATTAGTGACTAAAATATTGTTCTTATTAACTTTAACCGCTTCCTCATAACCTGAATAATTTATTATTGCATCATTTGTATTTTCTTTAATGAATTTCTTAATATTTTGTATTTTAAATCCTACTGGTATCCTCATATTAATTTGTAAATTAACAATATCTGTAAAATCATCATTAATGGAGTCAATTGATATTATTTTTATTCCTAATTGATCAAATAATTTTTTTCCAATATTATATTTATCACAATAATTTTTTAACTTATTATAAAATTCTATTGTTTCCTCGTAACAGTTTGAATTTGGAGATGATGTATGTTCCTTACTTTTTTTATTTTTATAATATATATTTAATCTGCCTTTATAACCAATGTTAATATTACTCCATCCACTTGGTTCACCAATAATAATATATTCAGGATTATACATATTTAAAATATATTTTGCTCCCTTTGAATCCCTTTCCTCATCTACAGCACCTACAATTATAATTTTTCTTTTAGTAACTTCTAATGAGGCTTCTAAAAAACATGATAAGGGTCCTTTTGCGTCTACTGCACCTCTACCAAATAACTTATTATCTTTAATTTTTACAGGAATTTTGCCTGGTACTGTATCAACATGACCAACTAAAAGGATTTCTTTTCCTTTACCTTTTTTTGCGATGAAATTCCCAACTTTATCTTTATGAGCTTTGAAGCCATTTTCATTAGCCCATTTAACTAAAAAATCAACCAAATTACACTCATAACCTGTTGGACTATAACATTCTAGCATATTTTTTAATAGCATAAGACATCATTTATTGCTTTAATTACAATATCAATTTCATCCTTTGATATAACAAGAGGGGGCAGTAATCTAATCACTCTAGGTCCAGCCAGAAGTGCAATTACACCTTTTTTCATTAAAGATATTATATATGGACCTGCAATTTCATTTAGTTCTATACCAATCATTAAACCGACACCACGGATTTCCTTTATTTTTGAGCAGTTACTCTGAATTTGTTTCAAACCATCCAAAAAATATTCTCCTAATATAGCTGCTTTTTGAGGAAGATTTTCTTTTTCTATAAATTCAAGTGATGAAAGTGCTGCAGCACAAGCTAGAGGATTTCCTCCAAAAGTTGAGGTGTGGCTTTTTTTAGGAATTTTTACGTTATCATTACAAATCACTGCACCCATTGGTATTCCACCAGCAATGGATTTTGCTAAACATAAGATATCAGGTGTTATATCATAATGTTCACATGCAAACATTTTTCCTGTTCGGCCAAAACCTGTCTGAACTTCATCAATTATAAGAATTATATTTCTTTCATTGCATAATTTCCGAACTTTTTTAAAATATGTTTTATCTCCAATCCTTATTCCCCCTTCTCCCTGTATTAGCTCAAGTAAAATTGCAGATGTATTATTATCAACTAATGCTTCTAATTTTACAAAATTATTAAAAGGGGCATGAACAAAACCTTCTAACATTGGCATGAAGGGAATTTGATACTCTTTATCCCATGTTGCAGCTAACGCTCCCATTGTTTTACCATGAAATCCACGTATTGCACAGATTAATTTGCTTTTGTTAGTAGATGCTCGGGCAAATTTAATCGCTGCTTCGATTGCTTCTGTGCCAGAATTACAGAAAAATACTTTGTTAAGATTTCCTGGTGCTAATTCAATTAGTTTTTTTGCAATTTTAGCTCTCACATCGTTATAAAACATACAATAACAATTTGCAATTTTCATATATTGATCATACAATGCTTTTGCTATCTTTTCATTAGAATAACCAATATTTGAAACACCAATATTTGAAGCGCAATCAATATATTCTTTACCGTTTTCATCATAAAGTTTACTTTTTTTTCCTTGAATAAGAACTATATCTCTTCGAGGATAAACATCAATTTCATAAGTATCTTCTAAAATCTTTGTACTGCTCAATGGATTACTGTCCCCCATCCTTGTAAAGCTTTTGTAATAGGCTCTTCTATTCTAGCATCGCTAAAAATTACTTTGTCTACTCCATTTTCTAAAGCCTCAAAAGCACCCAATACTTTTTTCTTCATTCTACCTTGAGCAAACAACATTGCTTTTTCAGAATCTTCTTTTGTTATTTCTTTAATTAAACTGCTCTCATCATTGACATTCATTAATAATCCTGGGATATTAGATAAAATAATTAATACATCTGCATTTAATGAACTAGCAATAACAGCTGATGCTCTATCACCATCAACATTGATTGCTTCTTGTTCATAGCTTAAAGCTGGAGGAGTTAAAACAGGCAAATAACCATTACTTATAAGTAGTTTTAATAAATCAACATTTACATATTCTACTTTTCCTGTATAATCATCTCTCAATATCTTTTTTTTACCATTTTCAACAATAGTAATATTTTTACGTTTACCAATCATTAATTTACCATCTATTCCACTGAGACCAATTGCATTAATTCCTAATTTCTGGAGTTTTTCAACAATCATCTTGTTCATTTTACCACAATAAACCATGTTGAAAATTTCTAATGTCTCCTTATCAGTTCTTCTTGATACATGACCTGATTCTGAAGTAATAATTAGAGGTGGTTTTCCAAGTTTCAAAGAGATATTATTTAACTCATCAGATCCACCATGGATTAAAACTACATCTTTATAATTCACTATATCCTGAAGAACATGATCATAATTTATTCCTGATGCTCCTCCTACCTTTACGACAATCATATTGGATGCAACCCCGTAAATTCAAGACCAGTTTTTTCATCAAAATCATACATAACATTCATGGCTTGTAATGCTTGCCCAGCAGCCCCTTTCATAAGATTATCAATAGCACCAATAACAACAACCCGATTTTTATCTAACTCAAAACCTATATCACAATAATTTGAACCACTTAGAATTTTAGGTTCAGGATATCGATAAATTCCATTTTTCTCCTTAACAATTCGAATAAATGGCTCCCTTCCATATTCGCTACGATATGCTTTCCAAATATCCATTTCCGAAAAGCCATTCTTCAAAAAAACATGAGCTGTCATAAGTATTCCTCTTACCATGTCAATTGATGTTGCTGAAAAATTGACAAACACTCCTAACTCCTGTTTCATTTCAGCTGTATGTCTATGTCCAGTTGGTTTATATGAACGAACACACCCGCTTCTCTCTGGGTGATGAGAACCTTCAGAAACCTTATTACCACCCTCTGAAGAACCACATTTTGTCTCAGCTGTTATTGGACAATTTAAATCAACCATTGAATTCTTTAAAAGAGGATGAAGAGGTAGAATTACAGATGTTGCGTTGCAACCAGCACTACTAATAAAATTTGACTTTTTCATCTCATGTCTATGTAATTCAACTATACCATAAACAAATTTATCCAATAACTCCGGTTTAGGATGTTCAACACCATACCATTTTGGGTAATCCTCTGGATTTTTTAATCTGAAGTCTGATGATAGATCAATGAGTTTATCAGTCAAACAAGCATAATTATCAAATTCTTTCATAAGTTGGGAATGAGGTAAAGCTGAAAACAATAAATCAGCATCTTTAAGATCATTTTTACTACAAAATCTTATATCTGTCTTTTTTCTCAAGTTTGGATGAGCAAATGATACAGGTTTTCCTGATAGTCTCTCAGAGCTTAATTGGAAAACTTCCACCTCAGGATGCTGCAATAATAATCTTAACAGCTCACCACCTGCATATCCACTAGCACCAAGTATGCTTACCTTCATTTCTTGGCCTCCTCCAAAACATAATCAACAATTATTTTTGGAATGTTTACTCCAGTTGTATCAATACTATTTTTAAATTCCATTGTATAATTTACTTCATTAACACTCATACCTTTTTCTGTTTCAAATAAATCAATTGCAACAACTCCACCACCAACAGCTTCTGCAGCTTTTAATGATATATCGCTTAATTCTTGTGTTACTTCACAATTAGATGCTATTCCTCCTCTTGCTGTATTTGTAATCCAATGATCAGACGTGCGGTAAATTGCAGCAATGCATTCATCTCCAACAACAAAACTTCTTATATCTCTACCTTTTTTCTCTATATATTTCTGTATATAATAAATAGAGTGGTGATAGCTTCCAAGTATTTTTTTATGTTCAAGAATAGCTTCTGCTGCATCCCTATCATTAATTTTAGAAATCAATCTGCCCCATGAGCCTATAGCTGGTTTTAAAACAACAGGATAACCCATATCCTCAATTGCTAGTAAAGCTGAATTCTCTGTAAATGCTACTCTAACTTCTGGTTGAAATATTTTATTTTCTGCTAATGCAATTGATGTAAGTAATTTATCACCACATATATTTCCAACTTTGTATGTGTTTACACAGGTTATACCCACACTTTCAAAAAGTCTAAGTGAATGAAGTGCTCTTGAATGATTAATGCATCTTTCAAGTACAACATCAAATGGGAAATTATTGCGTCCTAACGTAAATTCAAGGTTTCTATCATCTATCATTAAAACCTCTAGATTATTACGTTTTTTTAACTCATTTAACAAAAGCTTCTCATCCATTCTAATTATTGAATGTAAAAAACCAATTTTCATAATTTTTTATACCTCTAAAACTATTCGTTGTTCACATAGTTTAACAATATATTTTAACTCATCTTGATCTACTATTCTTCCCTTACGTCCCACTAATTTTACCTCATCTAAAACCCTTTTTATAAGATCTTTATCAGCATTTATACCAAGTTGTTTTATAGCATATTTAACTGAAGAAAAACCAGACATATGATCAAGACATACTTCGGTTTTACGATCTATAATATCTGGATTTAAACTTTGATAATGTAATGGATTAATCATAGCTGCGTGTGTATGTATACCTGCACAATGTGTAAAAGCATTTTTTCCAATAATTGGAAAATTTACTGGTACTGAAACATTTGCAAATCTACTGACAAGTGAATATAGATCAGGTAGTACTTTTAAATTCCAATTGTTTTTTACATTGAAATCCGCTTTCATTGTTACAAGTAGTTGGGCAAGATCTACAATTCCCGCTCTTTCTCCTAACCCCAAAACAGAGACATCAATTATATTTGCACCTGCTCTATATCCATCAATTGCATTAGCTAATGCAAATCCCCTATCATTATGACAGTGTACAGCTATTTTTGGTTTTAATCCGATTTTTTCTAGTTTTGTTTTAAATTTTGATACGTAATCATACATGTTTTGTTTTGTTCCAGGTATCATATATCCTGTTGTGTCTGCTATACTTATTATATCTGCTCCTGCATTTATTGCTGCTGCTGAGACTTTTAATACATTTTTAAAATCAGATCTTACTGAGTCTTCTGGTGTATATCTAATAATCAAATTTGGATTTTGTTCTTTTGCATATTCTATAATATTTGTAATATTCTCAATTGCATTATCTATAGAAGTATTGAATACATCGTTTAGTCTATTGTTTGAAACACAGTAAAAAACACCTAAAAAACCTACATTACAATCCAATGCTTGATCTATATCTTTTTTTAATGATCTTGAATGTGCTCCTATTGTTGCATTAATATTCATTTGAGATAATTGTTTCACACTATGTTCTATCTCTTCATTTACTGCTGGATGGCCTGCTTCAATAAAATCAACTCCAATTTTATCTAGCAAATTTGCAATAGCCATTTTTATATGGCTATCAAAATAAACACCAGGAGTTTGTTCGCCTTCTCTAAGTGTAGTATCTAGTATTTGGATCACTATTCGCCCCAATCTTCCTCTTCTTTAGGTGCAGCTGCAATTTTTACTGGATTTAGATTAACAATTTCCAATTCAGCTCCACAGTCGTTACATATTATTATTTCATTCAATTCTGTGCCTTTTTTAATATTCAACTCTGCTCCGCATGTTATACATTCTATCATTTTTCATTACCTATTTATTTTTGTGAACCGTAAAAAATAAATATTATATAAACATAATGTTAATATATTAACAAAAAAATGAGGAATATGTTATTTTAACTGTTAGCCATTTAGTTAAAAAAATAGTAAATTCAAGACCTTCACTTCAAGAAGCTTTAATCGAAGGAATAGTAAACTATGTAAATTTAGCTAGTAAACTCCAACCAGAAATACAAGCAGAATTAGGTGAAACAATTCAAAAATCAGCTATTATGATGGCATTGAGACGTTATGGTGAACAAATACAAAAGAAAACCATAGTAAAATATCAATTCAAAATGAGTCATGAAATTATTATGAAAACAAATCTATGTGATATATGTATTGTTAAAACACCATCAGCCCTAGACAAAATCAAGCAAATACATCAGATAGTCGATTATGAAAAAGGTGAAACCCTAAATGTAATACAAGGTAACTATGAAATAACTATTGTAATTTCTCAAAAATATTTAGATAGTTTAAAAGAAATCCTAATAAGCGAAAAAATACTAAATATACAAAAAAATCTAGTTTCTCTAACAATAGGTTTAAGCAAAGAATTTCTATCTACACCAGGGATCCTAGCTTTAGCAACAAGAAAACTTTCATGGAACAACATCAACATATTTGAAAGCATATCTACGATGACCGAATTAATATTTATAGTAGCTGAAAAAGATGCGGTAAAAGCATACAATACATTCCAGGAAATGATTCAGAACCATATAGAATATTATCAACATTAATTCGGCTATTTAATTTAAATTGCGGATATGATCTAGTGGTTATGATATTGGCTTCCCAAGCCAATAACCCGGGTTCAAATCCCGGTATCCGCACCTAACTGTTTTGGCTTACTTACCATTTCAATGAATGTAAAATGATATCACATATTTTTAATCCAAACTCCGATATCTAAAATAACTTCCTCAGCCACATGACCTTCAATTAGATACTCAGAGTTATTAGGAACACCAGTTCCCGAGATAAAGAAATGATTTAAAAATTGATAAGTGAAAAGCGTAACAGATGATCTTTTACTAAATGTATTATTCCATCGAGCAAAATCCATCATAGTGACTTGATAATCCCGTTTACCTTGAAGTATTAACATAGGAATACGTGATGATTGTGCAGCCACTACAGGATCATATGTTGAAAGATAAACCCAATATGATTTAGGTGCACCAAGAACTAATTCGCTTTTATTGATATCAAGATTTTTTATTTTTTCAACCGAATCCTTAATTGACGCGATCTGATTAGATTGATTAATGCCACTTAAGTTCGCAAGATACTGTGTCTGCTCCAATATAAGATCTTCAAGAGAACGAGTCGGTCCAGCCAATATAATCAAACCAGCAATACGATTATCTTGGAGTGCTATCTGTGGAGCTAACATCCCCCCTAAACTATGACCAAGTACAAAAATCTCTGAATTATTCACAACCAAAGAATTATTCAATAAATCCACTCCAGCTAACGCATCATCAATGGTTTCATCCTCCACAGTGAAATTTTCAATAGCTGCCGATTCATTAGGATATTGCTTAGTACGTTTTTCATAACGCAATACAACTATACCTTGTGATGCTAGACCCCATGCAATATCTTTAAAAGGTTTATTTGGACCATAGGTTTCATCACGATCATTCGGTCCAGAACCATGTACAAGTATAACCGCAGGAAAAGGTCCATTACCATTTGGAATAGTTAAAGTACCAGGAAACATCCATTTTCCTGAACCTATGACTACTTCTTCCTCATTAAATAAACTAAGATTTACATAGGAGGGGGGAGTATATTGAAACTCTTCTTGTATAGGAACAACCAGTAAGCTAACAACTTTCCTTTCAGAATTAAATAATATTTTCACATCAAGGGTATCAACCTCTGAAAAATTACATGTTACATAAACGACGGAATAACCAGATTCATTTGACATTCGTGTTTGTACAATTCCTATAATAGTACCATGAGAAGGAATAACTTGTTCTTCCCATATGCTAGCAAATTCTTCAGCAGTAATTTGTGATGAAATTGAAGAATCAAAAAAGCTATAAACACCAGAAAAATTATTTTTCATTAATAAGGTAATAATATCAATAGCTAACTCCTCAATTGTTTTAACTGGTTGCTGCTGTTGCGGTTGTTCTTCTAAGCATCCAGATAATATAATCCCTAGTACAATTATTATAGCTATAAAGCACTTTATTTGTCTCATAATTCTCATCTTCAATATTATATTATCAATATAAAGTAGAATAATCTATTATTCAATAAATTTTCTTTATATTATAATGATATTTTTTACGTGTCAAATTTAAATCATAGGTAGATAATTTATAGTAATGCTTGTAATATCATATTGAAAAATGAAGCTAAAACAACAACCTAGTGATTTTTTTGTCGAAGAGATTACAAATATTTTAGTTACAAAATTTAAAAAAGCATATTCAATATTTATAATGGAAAAAACAGAGTTAGATACGTTTGACGCAGTATATAAAATTTCAAAAAAAATAAAAGTACCTCTTTTTGAGATTGGATATGCAGGTTTAAAAGACAAGCATGCAATAACTAAACAATATATTTCAATTCCAACAAAATATAATGTTGAAAAAATTATTTTAAATAAATTAAGTTTAAAATTTGTAGGTTATAGTAATAAAAAAATTAAAATCGGTGATCTAAAAGGAAACAAATTTAGTATAACTATTAGAGATATTAGACATAATAAAATCGATAAAATCAATGATAAAATAAAAAGCATCAATTCATGCGGTTTACCAAATTATTTTGATTCACAACGTTTCGGTAGCGTCTTTAAAAATGAGTTTATCGGAAAAAATTTAATAAAAAAAAAATATGAAAAAGCAGTAAAAATTTTTTTAACTAAATATCTTAAAACAGAAAATAAAAATATAAAAAATGAAAAAAGAAATATACAAATAAATTGGTCTAAACTAGAAAATATAACTGTGAATAATAAAATCTTTGCTAATGTAATAAAAGAATATCTTAAAACAAAAAATTGGATTAGTGCTTATAAAAAGATACCGAAAAATCTTAGAGAAATGCATGTAAATGCATATCTGAGCTATCTTTGGAATGAATGTATAAAAGAAATTTTAAGAACTTGTGTAAATGGAAAAAAAATCTATTCAGTTAAATATGCTGTTGGATTATTGTATTTTTATAAAAACTTAAGTAAAGAGGAACTAGATAAGATTCCATTCGAATTTCCTACACTAAATGAAAAAGTGAATCTTTCTAAATTTGAAAATAAAATTGTTACAAAAGTCCTATATAAAGAAAATATTACTATCCAAGATTTAGATATCAAGACAACGACAGGAATTTATTTAAAAACACGTAAACGTCAAGTTATAATAAAACCTGAAAAATTTACCACATATTCTATAACAGATGACAAACTAAATACGTTTAATGGAAAACCTCAACGAAAAATTACATTATCGTTTTCTTTACCAAAAGGTAGCTATGCAACAATAATAACAAAAAAAATATTTAATAAATAATGACAATCAAGAAATTATTTAAAAAAATAAAATTATAAAGGTGTCTCTCTTAAATCAAGAATATAATTAATATTTGCAATACAAGCTGCTGATAAATAAGCTTTTTTTCCAAGGGAAACTTTTTTTGCATATCTTAAAACAAATTTTTCTTCTTTTTTAGGAAGTCCTACATGATCACCTAAAACAAAAATAGGATTTAAACCTAAATCAATAGTTTTAATATCTTCACCAGATTCCTCAAGGACAAACACATTTCTTTTATCTTTAATCAATCTCTGTAAACTATTTTTCTTAATACAAATACCAGGATGGCTATCTCCAGATAAAACCTTACGAATAATACCTTCCCATGTATCTTCATCTGTTCTTACATTTCTTAGAGTTGCCCCATCAACTACAAGCTCTAAAGGGGGTTTTGGAGCGCCATTAAGAATACCATGAAATACAACATCTTTTCTAATGCCATGTGAACGAAAAAGTGCCATTAGAATACATTGATAAATTAAATCTAACCTACCTCCATCCCGAAGATTCTTAAACTTTGATGAAGTCTTTCCAGTTCTTGAATAGACAACAAATTCACGCATAAAAAAAAAGAATAATAAAACTATATATTGAATTTAGGGTTATATAATTTAAAAAAAAAATTAAAATATAAAAAATTGTGTAATAATAAATTTAGCTAAATTTTTAATAATGAAACAAGATTATCTTTGGAAATTTGGGGATAAAAAATTTGAAACAAAAAACAACTATAAAGATTGGAGATAGAATAGAACTCCTAGAAATTACTGATACTATGACAAAATTACAGAAAGGATCAAAAGGAACAGTAACTAAAATTGAAGAAGATCAAGACTTAATATGGGTAAACTGGGATAACGGGGAAAAACTTGCACTTCTTACAGATGTTGATAAATTTAAATTAATAAAAAAATAAAAAATAATTCTAGTAATATGAAAAGAAATTTATTATTAATTAGTAACTCGACACTTCATGGAAGTGGATACCTTGACCACTGTGAAAGTGAAATACTAAAATTTCTAAAAAAAAACAGCGAGATTTTATTTATACCGTATGCACGACCCAGTGGTATCTCACATTCAGCATATACAAAAATAGCATACAAACGATATAAAAAAATGGGTTTTGAATTAACAGGTATACATACATATAAAAACCATAAAAAAGCTATTAAAAACGCAGAGGTAATTTTTATTGGTGGCGGTAATACTTTTGTTTTGTTAAATGATTTGTATAAAAACGATATTTTAAATATTATCCGTAAAAAAGTTAGTAAAGGTATGAAATATATTGGAACAAGTGCTGGTTCAAATGTTGCTTGTAAGAGCATCAAAACTACCAATGATATGCCTATTATCCATCCACCATCATTCAAAGCACTAAACCTCGTGCCATTTAATATAAATCCTCATTACATTGAACCACCTCCTGATAGTAAACATATGGGTGAAACTAGGGAAACAAGAATCAAGGAATTTCATTTTTATAACAAAGATTATGTTATAGGTTTACGTGAAGGTGCAATGCTTCATGTTAATGATAATAAAATTATTTTGAAAGGAACTACTAGTGCAAAAGTATTTAAAAAAGGAGTTGAAGCAAAAGAATATAAACCTGGTGATTCATTGAGTTTTTTATTAAAATGATAGCCTCATTTTTATAACTTATAAGGATGTAAAGTTTTTTTAAAAAATTTAATTTATTAATTATTAAAATATATCATTTATTAAATTACAAATATTATAAAATTTGTTTAAAACGATTATTTTATATAATTATAATTTAATATTAAATTTGAGTAACATAATGTCAGATAGAGAAAACTTTAAATCATTTATACCCTCGGAATCTAGTCTCCCTGAACTAACACTAAAAGCAATATTAGTAGGGGCATTACTTGCAATAATCTTAGGATCGGCAAACGCTTATTTTGGGCTTTATGCAGGGATGACTGTATCTGCTGCCATACCCGGGGCAGTAATGGCATTTGCACTACTTAAACCATTAAAAGGAACAATACTAGAGGTAAACATAGGAATGATGGGTGCTGCTGCAGGAACAGCATTAGCTGCAGGAGTTATTTTTACAATACCAGCTATGTTATTTCTAGGAACATGGGCAGAAATTCACTATATTGAAACAACAATTATCGCAGCATTAGGGGGAATTTTAGGTGTGCTCTGGATGGTATCATTAAGAAGAGCGCTTATAATTAAAACAGATTTACCATTCCCCGAAGGTGTTGCTGTTGCAGCAGTACTAACAACAACAGTAGGAGATGAAAAAAAGAAAAAAGATTCTCATGGAGTTACAGGAATATGGCTGTTAATGGGTGCAGTAATTGGTGCTATCTTAAAATTTGGACAGGTAGGATTAAAAGCAATAGAAGGAAAAATAGAAATATTAACAAGTATCGGAAAATACAACATTGGTGGAGGAGAAAATAATGCATACCTTTATGGTGGACTTGCAACATCCCCCGCACTACTTGGTGTAGGATGGATAATAGGACCTAGAATAGCATCATTTGTCTTTATAGGAGGATTACTAGGTTGGGTAATAATAACACCACTAATGTTACTTGCAATTGGAATGCCAGTAGAAGTAAATAATCCTCTTGACGGATTTTTCTACATATGGAGCCATTATGTTAAATATATCGGTGTAGGTGCAATGCTTGTTGGAGGTTTATACACAATATTCAAACTAAGAAATAACCTTGCTGATGGAATTAAAGAAGCAATTACAGGAATAAAAAGTGGACATACAGCTACAAAAATACGAACTGATAAAGATTTAAATCCAAAATTTGTTTTCATTATGATTGGCTTACTAACAATTCCAGTCTTCCTTGTATATTTATGGATCTCACAAAACCTCCTTGTATCAGGAATAATGGCTGTTTTTGCAATACTTTTTGCATTCATAGCATCAGCAATCGCAGGATATATGGCTGGGTTAGTGGGCTCATCAAATAATCCAACATCTGGAGTGACCGTATCAATACTACTAATAACATCATTGATATTACTTGGACTAGGTTTCTCAGGGACCTCATCATTTGGAGTTGCATTATTAATCGCGGCAGTAATAGCATGTTGCGCAGCAATATCAGGTGATGTATTACAATCTATGACTGCAGGACAGATGATTGGAGCAACTCCTTGGAAACAACAACTAGCAGAACTAATTGGAATATGTGCAGCAGCACCAATTCTTGCATTTGTAGTTCAAGCGCTTCATAAAGCATATGTTATTGGAAGTCCTAATCTTCCAGCACCTCAAGCAGGACTCATGGCAGGAGTAGTACAAGGAATATTAGGTGGAGAGATGGTATGGCCTTTTGTAATAGCTGGTATGATACTTGCATTTGTATTAATACTAATAGATATACCAGTATTACCTGTAGCAATAGGGGTATATTTACCTTTTACACTTGCAACACCGATATTTTGTGGAGGATTAATAAGACATATTACAAACAAAAAAATCACAAAACGATATGGAACAGAAGAGGAAGAAATAAGCGAATGGGAATTGGCAATAAAGCAAACAGAGGTGAAACCTAAAGAAAACATAATTAGAACAGGTTTACTTTTTACAGCAGGTCTTATAGCAGGCGAAGCACTTACTGGAGTTATTGTTGCATTTATAATAATAAGTGGACTTAATATCGTATTATATGAAATTCCACCAGTCTGGCCTGGGTTTTTACTATGGTTATTTATTGCATTACTTGTATTTTATATACCATTAAGACGTATATTTAACGAAGAAAAAACATAGAAAATAAAAATTAAGATAATATCATAGTTTTTGAAATTTTAAAAAATTTATAATTTATTTATATAAAGTCAAAAAAGAGTTTTTTGTTTCATCATATTCTTGAGATTTACAAATTTTATAAGTGTTTGTTCAACTCTCTCCCTTTTAAAATGATGTTCATCGCAAAGAATCTTTATGACTTTTTCATTATTAATTCCAGACCATTGTAACTTATATTTATCTGTTATTTTTGGTTTTAAAAATATTTTTCTTATTTCATCTATTTCATTAAGATTAGGTAGATTTTTTGAGTCTATTACAGAAAGAGCTTTTTCTATTCTACTATTTTTTTTAATAAGTTGAAGACTTTTTTTAGGACCTATTCCATGAACACCATCATTAAAATCAGTACCAATTAGTATTGCCATATCTACAAGTTGTTCATGATTAATACCCAAGTTTTTTAGATTTGATTTCAGATTAATTTGTTTTGGATAAATGGTCAAATAGGCTTTTTTACCAGGAAGTTTCCTTCTATCACTAGAAGTAAGGTTTTTAACAAGTATAGGAGCACCTACCAAAAGACAATCATAATCCTGAGAACCAACAGCATATGCATCTCCTTTTTTTACCATATAGCTAGCTTGAGCTTCTCCCTCCATCGGAGCTTGAATCCAAGGAATACCTAAAGCATTAAGTAAATCTTTACTCTGTTGTACCATTTTATCTGTTAGTCTTGAAGTTTGTTGAGCTTTTAATCTCGCAGTTTTAAAATCTCCTTCTTTTATTGCTTCAAGGTATTCTTTTTCTGCTAATTCTTTTCTTTTTTGTCTTTCTTCTAGTGTTTTCGCTTTTAAGGGATGTGGTTTTCCATCAAAAGAATATACAGGGCGGACATGTGCTTCAACGAGGTTTGCGGTTCTTTGAAATAATCCGGATAGATGTGATGTAATTTCTCCCTTACTATTTTTAAGTGGTGTTCCATCCCGCTGTCGTATACTTGCAAGAAATTGATGAAGTACATTATATGCATCTATTACCACAATTCTATCATGAAGATCTTCAAAACTAATTTTTTCTTCTGTGAAAAGTTCACCTATTTTAACTCCCATTTTTTCAACATTTATATAAAAAATTTGTTTATAAAATATTGGACAAACACTTTTTTATAGAAAATTAATATAAAATAATTATATATTCAAGACTTAGAAATACCAAATGAACGACAAAAACAGTATACTTACCACTGTAAGTATTTATCATGCACTTAACGATGGTGCTATATCAGTAGTACCTTTACTTTTCCCAATTTTTAAAGATATTTATAATTTAAATTACACTCAAATAGGTTTGATAACAAGTTTAAGTCTTTTTATTCATTTAATTGCGCAATTATATATTGGACAAATTTCGGATGGTAAAAACTTTAGAACATTACTATCATTTGGAATTCTTTTAGTTAGTATATCTCTTTTAGTCTTAATAGAAACAAAGGACTTTTTAACACTTCTATTATTTTTAATCTTTTTAAGAATTACAGTTAGTTTTTTTCATCCAATTGGAGTTGGGTGGGTTTCAAGAATTTTTAAAAACGAAAGGTTAGATTGGGCTATGGGTATTCAAAGTGGTTCTGCTGACCTTGGGGCTTTTGTCGCTTTATTAACAACTTTATATTTAACAGAAATAAAAGGTTGGCATTTTCCCTTATATATCTGGTCTTTTTTTGCAGCTCTTGTTGTAATTATTGGAATATTTATCACAAGAAATGTTGATAAAAACCTTTTAACTGTTAAGAAAATATATAAAAAACAAGGATTCTCAGAAAAAATTCAAGATAGTATTTTACTTTTAAAAAAGATTAAATTGTTAATTCCTGCTTTTGCATTAAGTGGTTCTGCCTGGGGAATAATTGTTACTTATCTACCTTTATTTTTAGATGAAAAAACAACCCTATCTTTGCAGTATATAGGTTTTATCGCTGCAGTATGGATAGGTATTGGTTGCATTACTTCATTTATATATCATAGGATTAAATCGTTTATCGGAAGAAAAAATGTAATAATTATGTCTTACATAATAATTGGAGTTACTTGTCTAATTTTATCTATCACCATAAATGTTTTCATAATTTTATTGATAATGGTATTACTTGGATTTTCAGTATTTTTAACCTATCCTGCTTTATCATCATTTGTATCTGAAGTAACTGATGAATCATCTGAAGGCAATACTTTTGGTATAGTTTTTACACTACAGCTTGGAGGCGGTACAATACTTTTATTCCTAGGGGGTTTTTTATCTGATATTTATGGTATCTGGATGCCTTTTGTTATTCTTGGTGTTCCCTCATTGTTATTTTCAATCATACTTATGATTTATCATAAAAACCAGTTTGCAATACGATAGATTTAAAGAAGAAAAATCTATTTCAATATCCCATGAAACGTAATCTAATCTCAATGCTTGATGTAAAAGATAATCTTGAAAATATTATTGATCTGGGAATTAAACTAAAAAAGAAATCAAAAAACGGTGAAAATATTGAGCTTCTAAAAGGAAAAACTCTTGGTATGATTTTTGAAAAAAGTAGTACTAGAACTCGAGTTTCTTTTGAAACAGGTATGATGAAACTTGGCGGTCATGCAATATTTCTCGGAAAATCTGATATTCAGCTTGGTCGAGGTGAGACAATAGAGGATACTGCTCTTGTATTATCGCGTTACGTAGATATTATTATGTTTCGTGCAATGAAAAACGATGATATAAAAGAACTTGCAAAACATTCAACTGTTCCTGTTATTTCAGGTTTGGATGATAAAGAACATCCTTGTCAAGTTATCGCTGATCTTATGACGATTAAGGAATATAAGAAAAAACTAAGGGATCTGAAACTTGTTTATCTCGGCGATGGTGCAAATAATATGTCGCATTCATATCTTTTAGGTTGTGGTATTGCAGGTATAAATATTAAAATCGTTACTCCTAAGAAATATTGGCCAGAAAAAAAATATATTGATGAAGCAAAAAAATTTGGCGTTAGAGTTGAAATAACTGATATAATAGAAAATGCAACAAAAGATGCAGATGTTATTTCTACTGATACTTGGGTTTCTATGGGTGATGAATCTCAAAAAGAAATAAGAATTAAAGATTTTAAAGGTTATACTGTTGATAAAAAACTTATGAGTGTTGCAAAATCTAATGCGATATTTTTACATTGCTTACCTGCATATTATGGTTATGAGGTTACAAAAGAAGTTGCTCATGGACCCCAAAGTGTTATTTTTGATGAAGCAGAGAACCGAATGTGGGCACAAATAGCAATAATGGTAACACTATGTAAATAAAATCTTTTAATATATTTTAGGTTAAAACTTCATGTAATAAATTTTTCTTAACAGCATATTTAATTTCTTGGGCAATCCTCCTTCCAGTTGATAAATCAGGTTGAATCATTTCAGAATAAGGGGAACCTGCAACATAAGGATTGGTACCTGCTACAATCCGAGCTGATATTTCAAAAACTTTGAATTCTAAATCTTCAGTAATAACTGTTTCAAGACAAAATGAACCAATTATTCCTCCAAATAGATTTAAAGATTTTTCAACAACTGATTCACCCATTTTAAAAACTTTTGGAAGCAAAGATTCTCTCATAACTATCGGAATATTACCAGTTACAACAAAAGTTGGATGAATACCTAGTTCCTCAAGCTCAGCAATACTGCCCAACCTTTGAACTTCATCAATAGTAGTTTCATCACGACGATCCATAGAAAGCAACTGTAAACTACCTATACTCAATTTATATGCATTATTTTGTATAGGTGAATAAAAATAATGAAGATAATATCTAGTACCCATTACAAACTCTTGGATAATAAACGATTTATTTTTCTGAATTCGTTTCTGAAACTCATCAAAAGTTTTTGCAATAAAAAAACCTTTACCTCCCTTTGCACCATGATATTTAACAATAACAGGTTTATTAATATCTTTGGGATTTTTTATCTCCTGTGGCATAGTTAAACCTGCACCCTCTAGCCATTTACGTTCCATTTTTCTATCTGATTCCCACATCAAAACATTACGATTCCCAAATGTTGGAAGATTTAATTTATTAAACTTATCAGCACCTAAATATTCAACAAAGGAACCATGTGGTATAACTATGACATTTTTTTCACATAATTCATCTGTTAATTTTAAGATATCTTTATAATTATCAACAATCAAAAACTCATCAGGTTTACCCAAAGGAAATGCATCATAATATTTTCTTTTCTCACCTACAGAAATTCCAAGAGTTTTAAAACCTTCTTTTCTTGCTCCATTAAAAATCTGAAGGGAAGAATGACTACAAACAGTACATATCGTAAGATTTTTTTTATCATAAGATGTAAGTATGTCGTTTATATTTTTTTGAATCATGAAGTCGACACCCTTACAGTCAGCTAATAGAATGTTTATTTTTAATGATTTCTATCATTAATGATATTCAAAGAATAATTTATAATAACATAAATTTTTAAATAGTATACAGGATTACCATCAAATAAACTAATATTCAATTCTTAGATCAAAGGAGGTATTAATTTTATGGCAAAAGGACTTCCAAAATCATTTAAAAAGTCACTCTGGGTTTATCATTGTAACAGTGGAAGCTGTAATGGTTGCGATATAGAAATAATAGCGGCTTTATGTCCTAGATATGATGTCGAACGTTTTGGAATAAAACTTGTAGGTACTCCTCGTCATGCAGACGTATTATTAATTACAGGACCAGTAACTCGAAACCAGGTAGAAAGAGTAAAACGAGTTTATAAACAAATGCCTGATCCAAAAGCTGTGCTAGCAATTGGTAACTGTGGAAATACTGGAGATGTATTCTATGAATCATATAACTTAGTTGGACCAATACAAGATGTTCTCCCTGTTGATATCCATGTTATTGGTTGTCCACCAAGACCTGAAAACATAATTCATGCTGTAGCAAAAGCTTGGACTAAACTTGAAACATTGGAGGGTAAATAAAAATGACTGATAATAAAACCAAGAAAAAACCAGTAAAAAAAACTGAAGAAAAACCAAATGATCAACTAAGTCCAGAAGAAGTTGTAAATTATTTTAAAGATAAGTTTAATACGAAGATAAAATCTGCTGAAATTAAAAAACGTGCGACTGGTTCAAAAAAGAAAGAATTCGTAAACATATGGATTAAAATTGATAGAAGTATTTTTAAAAATTTCGTTGAACATCTATGTAATCTTACTTATCCTCATTTGGCTGTTTGCTCTGGAAATGATCTTGGTAATCAAATTGAGCTTGTATACAGTTTTTCAATATACTACGGTAGATATCTACAAGAAATATCTTTAAATCTCTGTGTTGAAGTTCCAAAGAGTAAACCAGAAATTGAAACTATTTGTGATTGGATTCCTGGTGCACTTATAACAGAACGTGAAAAACAAGAAATGTTAGGTGTTAAAATAATTGGTATTCCTGATAACCGTCGACTTTTCTTACCAGATGACATTCCAGAAAATGTTTATCCGTGGCGTAAAGATGAGCAAACAAAAAAAGAAATTGAAAAACTTTATAAAAATCTTCATGAGGGGGAAAAGAAAAAATGAGTCCAATTACAAAAACAACATATCAATTACCAATAGGTCCAATTCATCCAGCTTTAAAAGAACCTGTGATGTTTAAATTTGATATAGATGGTGAAAAAATTGTTGATGTAGATGTAGAACTAGGACATGTCCATAGAGCTATTGAATGGACAGGCATGCGCCGAAACCCGATTCAAATTATTTATCTTGCAGAGCGTATATGCGGAATTTGTTCATTTGTACATCCAATGGCATATTGCCGTGCAGTTGAAAATGCTTGTGATATTCAGGTACCTGAACGAGCTGATTATCTTCGTGTTGTTCATGGTGAAATAGAACGTATAGCATCTCACCTTCTCTGGGCTGGAGTTGCTGCACATGAAATAGGTTTTGATACTGTACTTTTTTTAACATGGGAGATGCGTGAGAAAGTACTTGATTTAATTGAATATTTAACTGGTAATCGTGTCACAAAAGCTATTCTAACAATAGGTGGTGTACGACGTGATATTAAACCTGAACATATTCCTAAAATAAATGAAGCCTTAAAATATTTCAAAGAAAATTATAATAAACTCAGTCGTATTTTTTTAGATGACAAAACATTTAAAATGAGAAGTCAAGGATGTGGAATTTTAACTTATGAAGATGCTTTAAGACTTTGTGCTGTTGGACCAACTACTCGTGCTAGTGGAGTTAAAAAAGATGTAAGAATCGATCAACCTTACGCTGCATATAGCGATTTAGATATAGATTATATGACCCCCGATAAGCTAACTGGAGAAGTAAACGGTGATGTATATGATAGAATTATCGTACGTTTACTCGAAGTAAAACAATCAATAGAAATTCTAGAAAAAGCAATTGACCAGATGCCTACAGGTGATATTGTATCTGAACCAAAAATCCCAAAACTTCTAAATTATATTAAAAAAACAGCTGGCGAAGGAATTGGCCGGGATGAAGCTCCTCGTGGAGAAGTAATACATTATATTAAATTTGATGGTCAAAATGAAGAACCTTATACTTGGAAGGTCCGTGCTTCCACTTATAATAATATTTTACCATGGATTCCTATGCTAATAGGTCAACAAATAGCAGATATACCAATTGTTGCAGCAAGTACTGATCCATGTATGAGCTGTACAAATAGAGTTACTATAATTAATAAAAATAAAAAATATATTCTTGACAAAGAACAACTGCATAAACTAAGTATTGAAAAAACTAGGAGGTTGAGCATTTAATGCGATTTAGCATGTTAGGTCCTGTTTTCAAACAAATGTTTAAAAAACCTTGGACAAACAAATTTCCAGCAAAGTATCAACCTGATAATGCAACAAAGTATTTAGCAGAGGTTGCTGCTGGAAATATAAAAATTAATCCACCTATTCCAACCCCCGATGGTTTTCGCGGAAAAATACAATATGATAAGGAAAAATGTATAGGTTGTAAACTATGCATCAAAGTATGTCCATGTAACGCGATAGAATATAAAGAAGATGATAAAAAAATTAAAATCTATCTTGGACGTTGTTGTTTTTGCAGCCAGTGCAATGACATCTGCCCTGTAAAATGCTTAGGTATGAGCGATGATTTTTTACTATCAGATTCAAATCCATATTCAAATGACTTAATTGTTGAATAAAAATGAAGCTTATATTCAAAGGAATAGTTCAAGGAGTAGGTTTTAGACCAACAATTTTTCGTATAGCTCAAACAATGGATTTAAAAGGCTATGTATTAAACAAAGGTTCTGAAGTAGAAGTAGTAATAGATAGAAAAGAAGAAGAATTTATCAAAGAAGTATATAAACAATTACCAACCATTGCCAAAATTTCAGAAATTAAAAAAATAGTTTATAAACGAAATTTTAAAGATTTTAAAATTTTACATAGTAAAAAAGGTTCTCGTCATTCACAGATTCCTGCAGATGTTGGAACTTGTGAAAGCTGTCTTAGGGAGCTTTTTGATAAAAAAAACAAAAGATATAACTTCCCTTTTACAAATTGTACAATCTGCGGTGCACGTTACAGTTTAATTATAGATATTCCTTATGATAGAGAACGCACCTCAATGAATGAATTTAAATTATGTAAAAGCTGTTTAGAAGAATACAGAGATCCATTAGACAAAAGATATCATGCACAAACTATTTCTTGCCCGCAATGTGGACCAATTTATCATTTATATGATAAAAAAAAGAAAGACCTTGGTGTTAATAATGCAATTAAACGTTTTTCAGAAAAACTTGATCAAGGAAAAATTGGGGTTATAAAATCATGGGGTGGTATGCACCTATGTTGCAATTTAAATGAAATTCCTCGTTTTCGAAATTGGTATAATCGTCCTCAGAAAGCATTTGCATTGATGGTAAAAAATCTTAAAATTGCAGGGAAATATGCAGAAATTACAAAAGATGAAAAAAATCTTTTAATATCTAATGCTCGCCCTATTGTTCTTGTAAAAAAGAAAAAACAGGAAAATGTATCCCCTGGTCTTGATACTATTGGTTTATTTTTACCTTATACTGGTCTCCATCATCTACTTTTTAGTTTTTTAAAATCAGATGCATTAGTTATGACTTCTGCAAATATACCCGGAGAAGCTATGATTACAAGTGACAAAGAAGCTTTTTCAATTAATGCTGATTGTTATCTACTTCACAATCGTGTTATACCTAATCGTATTGATGATTCAGTAATACGTATTTGGAATAATAAACGTTTTTTCCTACGTAAATCACGAGGTTTTGTTCCCGATCCAATACCAGTTAATTATGATTCACATATTTTAAGTGTCGGAGCGGGTGAAAACATTTGTGGTGCTTTTTCTTCTGATAAAAATATTTTTTCTACACAATATATAGGTAATTCTAAGTATTATTCAACAATTGTTTTTCTTCAAGAAGCTTTAAATCATCTTATGAATATTACAATGAAAAAACCTGGTATCGATGCTGTCGTTATGGATTTACATCCAAAATATGAAACAAGATATATTGCTAAAAAATATGCAGATTATTATAATGTTCCTTTGTTTGAAGTGCAACATCACTGGGCTCATGCTGCAAGTCTATTAATTGATAATAATTTAGATGAAGCTGTTGTTTTAACTCTAGATGGTCTTGGATATGGTACAGATGGTGATTTCTGGGGTGGAGAAGTACTATATTCTAATTTTGAAAGATTTAAACGAATTGGGCATCTTCAAAAAATTCCTTTACTTGGTGGTGATGCAGCAACCCTTGATCCACGTAGACTTGTTTATTCAGTTTTTAAAAATTTTGGTAAAGAAATTTTTTTCAAAGATAAAGAAGCCGCAATCCTTTCTAAACTTATGGATAACTCCCCGTTTTCTACTAGTATGGGACGTATACTTGATGCTTTGTCATCTTATTTAGGAATTTGCTATGATAGAAGTTATGATGGTGAGCCTGCGATGAAATTAGAAAAATATTTAGCATCAGGTAAACTCAGGTATTCTTTTGATGTTGATGTTAAAGATAATATTATTGGAACTATTGATGTTTTTCGTCAACTTGATGAAAAAATAAAAAAACCTTTATCCAACAGAGAAAAAGCGGATTATGCTTATTCTTTTGTTAAAAATATTACAGATGAATTAACAAATCTTGCAATTTATTATGCTAATGACAAAGGTGTTAAAAATATTGGTATTTCTGGAGGGGTTTCTTATAATATTCCAATTACAGAGATAATTTCAGAAAAAGTTAAAAAAACAGGTCTTAAGCTTGTTGTCCATAATAATATTCCAAATGGTGATGGTGGTATTGCAATTGGTCAAAATACTATTATTGGAAATAAATTAATAAAATAGTTATTATTTACTACGTTCTTATCTGTTGATAGTTATGGGAAAATACAAGGATATAGCTGTAATATTATTCATTGTAATAATTGGTATTTTTATACCTTTTATAGGTTCAATAATAATATCATTTGGTATTGATTTTACAGAATTAAATAATTGTTTGAAAATTGGTGTAGCATTTGGATATTTTTTACTTATATTTGCAGTGGAGTTACTTGCTGTTTACATTTATTTTATATTAACAAATAAACTTGCTGAAAAAAAAATGGGTAAATATAAACCATAATAAAATATTTCTAAATGGTGATGAGGATTTTTTATTTATTATTTTTATAGAGTTTTGTAGCTTTATCTGCAGATGTTGTTATCCCTTTTATCATAGCTGAGCTAAAACCTTTATGTTCCATTTCATTAAGACCTGCAATGGTACATCCCTCGGGTGTTGTAACCTTATCAATTTCCATCTCTGGATGATTATCTATATTTAGAATTAATGAAGCTGCTCCTTTAGCTGTTTGTGCAGCCATTGGTATAGCCTCATATGAGTGAAAGCCTATTTCTATTCCTCCTTGTGACGCGGATCTTATAGCCCTTAAAAAAAATGCTATTCCACATGCACCTAGTGCTGTTGCTGGTATCATCTGTTCTTCTGATATAATAAAGGTTTTACCTATGTGATTAAAGATTTTTTTTACATATTCAATTGTTTCTCTTGATGCTGTATCTGATGCTATGCATGTCATTGATTCTCTGATTGCAGATGCAATATTTGGCATTACACGTACTACTTGTATTTGTTTTTTTATAAGTCTTAATATTTCGTTTGTAGTTACACCTGATATAATAGATATTATTATATGCTTTTTTGGGTTTAATTTAGAGTTTATTTCTTGAAGTAGTTCTTTGGCTTGTTGAGGAGGTACTGCAATTATTATAATTTTTGATTTTTTTACTGCTTCACAATTATTTTTTAGGACTACACACCCTTTTTTTTCAAAGCTTATTAAAAGTTTTGTTTTTCTTCTGGTTAGTGTTATTTGTTCTGGTTTTATCATAGAGGAAAGTATAAATCCTTTTGCAATTGCACTTCCAATGTTTCCACTACCAATTATTGCAATGTTTTCATTTATTATCTCCAAATAATCCACCTTTGATTAGTAAATATTAAAATCTTATAACATATGGTTAGTATATAAAAAATGTTATTTCTTTGTAAAATTTTTATGTTAATCTATTTTTTACTTTTTCACTTTTTAATTCTTTTAATGCATTTTTCGCAATCCATATTGCAGTTTTATTTTTGGCTTTTATAAGCTCTTCTGCTGTTTTAATCGCTTTTTTATTTAGACTTATATTTCTTTTTCCAATATTTCGTAGTGCCCAATTTACAGCTTTTTTAACATAATTTCTTTCATCATTTGCATGCTTTGTAATTACTAACATAAACTTTTCAAATTTTTCATCACAAGTTTTTTTATCATGTACTGAAAGCCCGGCAACCAAGGAAAAAGCAGCTCTTTTTACAAACTCTTCTTCTCTTTCGCTCCATTCATATGCTTTTTCCCATGCATGAGAAGTTTTATCAAAAAGACTTGTACAAACTTGATCACAAACATCCCATGAATCAAAATCCTTAGCCCAAGAATTCATTTGTTTTTTTGTAACTTTTTTAGGGTCATCAATAAAGCAGGCTAAAAGTCTCGCGTCATGAATACCAGAATTCCAAAGTTTTAGAGCAAGATCATGATTTAAACCAATTTTTTTTGCAATAGGTCTTAAAATATATATAGAAACGCCAAGGTTATTATTTGGATTAATACCATAACGTGCCATCCCCTCAACATTTTTAGGATTTTCAAGTGATTTTAATTTTTTAATTATTTCTTCAAACTCCATAATAAAACTAAATATAAAATTTTTATAAAAAACTAAAGGTTTTAAAGAAAAGATTTATCCTTATCTAAAATGATAGATTTAGTTTATCAGATAATTCTTCCTTTTGTTTTATCAGCATTAATTGTTATCTTGATAACAATTGTTGCAGAAAAATATGGTACAAAAATCGGGGGAATAATCGGTACTCTTCCAACAACAATAATCATTGCATATATTTTTATTGCATTGAATAAAGGTATAATATTCGCTTCCAACTCAGTTGCTGTAGTTCCCGCTGAGATGGGTGTTAATATTGTGTTTGTTTGTCTATTTGCAGTCCTTTCATATAGATCAACTATAAATGCATTTTTTAGTTCATTTTTTGTTTGGTTAATTCTTTCAACTATTCTTTACCTAGTAAATTTACAGAATATCTATCTTTCTATAATTGTATTTACAACTTCTATGATTTCTATGTTTATTATACTCGAAAAAAAATTTAAGATAAAATCTCAGGGTAAAAGAACTATACATTATTCACCTCAAAAAATTTTATTACGTGGAATTTTAACAGGAATAATTATTGCAATATCTGTTTTATTATCTAATATCAACGAAGTTCTAAGCGGAATTTTCACAGTTTTTCCAGCTATTTTTTCTTCTACTATGCTAATCACATTAAAAGAACATGGTCCTAATTTCTCAGCAGGTATAGCAAAATCAATGATTTTTGGTAGTCCTAGTGTTATGAGCTATGCCGTAAGTATTCATTTCCTATATCCTACTTATGGTATTTCTTTTGGTAGTATCTTTTCATTTATAATTTCTGTAGTTATAACCTTAATAATTTTTAAATTAAGGAAAAAAATTAGTTAATAAAAACTTAAAATCAAATATTTTAAAAAATGGATTTAATAAAATATATTATATTTATATTTATCATATTAAAAATAATATAAATTATTATAATTAGAGGGAGTTAACTACTTTACCCATAAATAAAACTGTAACTGTTTCTTTTTGTTGTAGTATATTCCTAAAAAAATTGCAACTATAAGGATTGATATGATTCCAATAGAGTAAAATTTTTTCATATTTATACTTTCACTTATCTTATTATATTATTTGTAAGTATTTAAAAACCTTTTTTTGTTCGGAAAAAAACAAAAGAAATATTAAATAAAAAATAATAAATTAAAAAGAGATAGTTTACTTCATTATATTATATGTTGGCGAATGTTTTATTCTCCTTTAAATAATTCCAATTTTTATAATTAGAGTATCTGGTTTTTTCAATATTATTAATACCATTTTCACCATTGCTGAATCTATCAATTAATATTCCTTCAATATCTCTAACAATTATTTCTGTTTCATCTTCTGAAAAATCAGCTGTAAAAATTTTACCATTCGTATAGATAATACCTTGTTCTGAATTATAAATTGGTTTTTTTTCAAAGAGTATTTCTGTATCAAAATCCATGATGTCCTCTAAGGTTTTAAGCTGATATGCATCTTCTGCCATTCCAATCATTGTTCTAAATACACGAATTTTCTTTGGATCGGATTCATTATTTATCTGATTTTTAATATTTGAGATAATTGCAGGTATATCTTGTTGATTTAGATTTAGCAGAATATTTTTCCAAAACCAATTATATACTTTACTTGCACGAGCGTTAATATGTTCTGGAAGTTTGTCAGGCCATATAATAATTCTACCATTTATTATACGATGTTTTTTACGCCATTCATTTCTTTGTCGATCTAGTTCTTTTTTTCTATCATTGGTTTGGGTAATTATTTCACCTTCTAATCAATATCTGATATTTATTCAACTAATATATAAAAATATTGCTAATTATGTTTCGACTATTACCGTAATATTCATAATATTTTAAAAAATTAATTCATTTATTCGAATAACGATATTCAATATTACAGCTACCTTCCGTACTTACCATACAAGGACCAACAGGTGTTTCAGGTGTGCATGCCTGACCAAACAAAGGACAATCGAAAGGAGTGACTAAACCTCTTAAAAGTTCACCACAGAGACAACCCTCTGGTTCATGTAACTCTTTGTTTTCTAAATCCTTCAAAATATCCTTATATTTAACTGTTGCATCAAAAGATTCATATTTTTTCTTAATTTTAAGACCAGATTTAGGAATTACTGGAAAACCCCGCCATTTAATATCACAAGGTTCAAAAACTTCATTTAAAACTTTCTGAGCTTTAATATTTCCCTCAGGATGAACAACCCTATTATATTCATTTTCGACATATGTTTTACCTTGTTTAATTTGTTTAACTAGCATCCAACAGCTCATGAGAACATCAATTGGTTCAAAGCCAGCAATAACTTGTGGAATACAATAATCTTTAGATATAAATTCATAAGGTTTAGTTCCTGTAATTGTTGAAACATGACCAGGTTCAATAATTCCATCAAGATTAAGTTCACCCATATCAAGAATAGTCTTAAGTGCATAAGGCATAGTACGATGACAACAAAATATACTAAAATTTTTTGGAGGATTACTAATGATCGTTGCAGCTGTGGTAGGAGCTGTAGTTTCAAATCCAACACCCATAAAAACAACATCTTTAGATGGATTCTCATATGCAATTTTTACAGCATCTTCTATACCATAAATAGTACGAATATCATAACCTTCTGCTTTCATATCTCCAAGGGATTTATTCTCCCCGGGAACATTAATCATATCTCCAAAACTTGTAACAATTTCCCCATTTTCAGCAATTAGAAGCATTTTTTCTATTTCCAAAGTTGTTGTAACGCAAACTGGACAACCAGGTCCTTGACTAACAGTTACACCACTTTTTTTTAAAAGACTGTTAAGTCCATGTTTTACAAGAGTATCCTGATGTGTTCCACATACATGCATAAATTTTGCTTTAATTTTCTCGTTTTTAATCTTTGATATAATATCTTTTCCAAGATTTTTATCACTAAGAGAAAACAATTTTATTTTTCCTCCTCATAAGATAATATTTCCCTAAAAAGATCAATAGTTTCTTTTACATCTTTTTTATTTAAAACCTCGATAGCAAAACCTGCATGAACTAATATATAATCTCCAATTTTAACATCAACTAAAGAAATATTTGCCTTACGTTTTGTACCTTCCCCATAATCAATAAACGCATGCTCTTTGTTGTTATCAATTTCAACAACTTTTCCAGGTATTGCTAAACACACAAGCACCGGGTATGATAATACATATTATAAAACTATGGTTAATAATTTATAGATTCAGATTTTATTAATAATCTATAAATCCTCCCCAAATATGAGGGGGCAGGAGCAAATATACTCATAATTCTTCTCATAAAATAGTTATCTTCATTAGTTAAGAAGAAAACTACAATTGGAGCTCGATTTCCTTCTATATTAGAAATTCTTCTAATTAAAAAGGATTTTACTGAAATAATTGTAATATTACCGATTTGTTCTTGCTCAAGATTATGCATAATACATTACAATATTAAGTATTTATTATTATTTTTGAATATTCTACCTAAATAACCTTGGTAATCAAACTGCCATTCATCATTTTCTTTATAAATTTGACCAAATCCTCCACCAAATTTACCATCTTCAAAAAACGTTAATTTTAAAATAATTTCTTTCTCAGAATAATCAAGTGTTTTAATCGACTAAGTACTATATACAGAAGTTGAAAGAATAACTAAACATACAAAAATAAAAATTATTGGATTTTTCATGTCTTTTCTCCAATATTTTGCTTTAAATTATTATATTAATAAACTTTTACCCATAACTTTGATAAACTAGGATTATAACAATGAAAAAGTTATAAAAATTGTATTTTAAATTAGACAGTTAAAGCTAAATAGATCAATATATTTTAGACCCCTCAATTAATTAAAATTGGATTTATAGGTAGTTTGATCTTATGAAAGAATTAGAAAAAATCTCATCGGTATGTCCAGCATGTTACCAAGAAGGATTAATTAAGAAAATAGATGCAAAAATTGTTGAAGAAAATGGTAAAGTCTACATTCTTAAGAACTGTGATAAACATGGAAACTTTAAGGATATATATTTTTCAGATGTAAATTTGTATAATAAGTGGTTTAAATATTTAGTAACAGGTAGTTATGCACCAGACGTAAAAACTCATGTTTTTGATGAACCAGCTCTATATGATAAGCATATGTCTCAGAGTGTTTTAACAAATCTATTAATAACAAATCGTTGTGATCTAAGATGCGGATATTGCTTTATGAATGCTGGTGCCTCAGGTCGTGTTTATGAACCTTCTATAGAAAAAATCCGTGAAATGATGATAATGGCTCGAAATGAGAGACCGACAGGATCAAAAGCTATACAGATAACTGGTGGTGAACCCACAATAAGAGAAGACATACTAGAAATAGTAAAAATGGCAAAAGAAGTAGGATATTCGCATGTTCAAGTAAATACTAATGGTATGAAACTTGCGGAAAGTGTTGAATTTTGTCAAGCTTTAAAAGATGCAAAAGTTAATACAATCTACATGAGTTTTGACGGTGTAACAAAAGAAACTAATCCATGGATTGAAAAAAACATAAAAGCAATTGAAAATTTACGAAAAGTTAATCTTAAATGTGTATTAGTCCCTGTGTTAATAGGAGGCAAAAACCTTCATCAAACAGGAAAAATCATAAAATTTGCACTAGACAATATGGATATTATACGTGGTGTAAACTTCCAACCAATCAGTTTTTGCGGTCGTATAACAAAAATAAAAGATGATAAAAGAGAAAAACAGCGTGTTGACTATGTTATGATGATGGAGGCAATTGAAAAAGAATTTAAAGGTAAAATTTCTCGTGATGATTTTTATCCCGTCCCATTTGTTTTTCCTGTTTCAAAATTAATAGAGATACTAAAAGGAAAATCACAGGTTGAATTTACCGCTCATCCAGGATGTGGAGGTGCAACATATATTTTTATCGATGATAATGGCGATCCTTTACCAGTTACTCGCTTCATCGATGTAAAATCACTATTAGATTTTATTAACAAGCAAAGTGAAATAAAAGGTCCTCTAAAAAAGATAAGAATAGCAGGAACTTTCTTAAGAAATATTGACGGTTTTGTAGATTATAGTAAAGCACCACATGGTTTTAATCTTAAAAAATTGCTAAAGGATGCTGCTATCGGTGGAAGCTATGATTCTCTCCGTGGTTTTCATTATAAATCTTTGTTTGTAGGAAGTATGTGGTTTCAGGATGCATTTAATCTTAATATCGATCGTTTACAGCGATGTGTTATCCATTATGCAACTGAAGAAGGAATCGTACCATTTTGTACATATAATGGTATAGGTATCGGTGATAAGATACGTGAGAAACACTCATTTACAATAAAAGAATGGGAAGAACAAACTGGTCGAAAAATTAAAGATGATCTTAGAAAAGATGTGCCATTAGCCTAAATTTTTAAATATTATTTTCAAATTATTTTTAGGATTGTCTGATTAATTAGAAATATTAATTTTTCTAATTAAGATGGATTACATAAAAATTCATATCAAGGATAATAACTAATAAAAAAAAAATTAATATAATATCGATTGTTTTTATAGTTGCTATATTTTCAATAAATCAAATTTATTATTCTTAATGTCCAAAATAAATTTTAATAAACCACATTAAGAGAATTCCAAAGATAAATATTATTAATGTTATTAGGTATTTTTTATAATCTAACTCTTTTTTAATCTCAGGGATTAAATCTGTTGCAGCGATATAAATAAATCCTCCAGCTGCAAATGGAAGTAAAAATATAGTTGCATCATCTATTGCTCTTGATATAATAAATCCGATTATTCCGCCAATTATCGCAGTTGCTGCGATAATGAAATTTAATATAATTGCTTTTTTCTTTTTAAACCCACCATAAATAAGCACACCAAAGTCGCCAATTTCTTGAGGGATTTCATGTGCCACTATCGCAAAGGTGGTTGTAATACCTAGTTCAATTGAAGTTACAAAACTTGCTGCAAGTATCAGACCATCTATAAAATTATGTACACTGTCACCAATTAAATTCATGTAATGGAATGTATGGATATCACAACTTTCCTTATGACAATGTCTCCAATGAAGAACTTTCTCAATTATAAAAAATAAAATAAACCCAACAATAACAAAAATAAAAATTTCTAAAGGTATTTCCATATGACCTTCGTGTTCATAAATAGATTTTTCAATAGCCTCAGGTATAAGATGTAAAAAAGCACCAGCCATAAGAGCACCGGCAGATAAACTTACTAAAAATAAAAGTATTTTATTTAGTACTTTTTCTTTTAAAGCAAGTGTAAATATTCCTATAAATGAAACTAACGATATTAGAATAGTTGTAATAATTATATACGCAAGTGTTATCATTTTATAAATCCTCTATTTTTCAATTGAATATTCAACTGCTTTTTTAGCATGAATAATTGTTGTATTAAAAACAGGTATATCAATATCACTACTTTTTAATAAAAGTGGAATTTCTGTACAACCCAAAATTATTCCTCTTGCACCCTTTGAAATTAGCTTATTAATGATTTTCAGTAGCTTTTGTTTTGAAGATTTTTCAATAATATTAAAAGTTAATTCCTCTGAGATTATATTATTTATTATATCTTGATCTTTAATATCAGGGATTATTGTTTCAATCTCATATTTATCTTTTAAACGTTTTTTATAAAAATCTTCACTCATAGTAATTTTAGTACCTATCAAACCAACTTTTTTTATGTTTTTTTCAAAGATTTTTTTCCCAGTTTCATCAATAATATTAATTAAAGGAATTTTAATGTTATTTTCAACTTCATCTGCTATTTTATGAATTGTATTAGCACAAATGATAATAAGTTGTGCACCTGCTTTTTCTAAAGTTTTTGCTGCATAAATAATTGACTTAGTAATTTCATTCCAATTGTCATGGTTTTTAATTATAGTTTCTTCAAAATCAATTGAAAATAAAATACAAATAGCAGAATGTTTTCCACCTAGTTTTTCATTAATTTCTTCATTAATAATTCTATAGTATTCTAGGGTTGAGATCCAAGTTGTTCCGCCTATTAGACCGATTATTTTCATATCAAAATCCTTTAACTAAATAAATCGGTTGTAAGATATCTATCTCCACGATCTGGGAAAATAACAACAATTACACCACTATTTGCATTTTTTGCAGTTTCTACTGCTGCAAGCATTGCTGCGCCACTACTCATACCAGCAAAAATTCCTTCTTTTCTAGCAAGTTCTCTTGTCATCTCAAATGCATCCTCTGATTCAATCATAACCTCTATATCAATCATAGAGGGATCATAAATAGAAGGTATAATTGCTTCTTCCATATTCTTTAGACCTTGTATATAATGTCCTTTAACAGGATGAGCACAAACAATTTTTACTTTAGGATTATATTCCTTCAAATATTTTCCTACACCCATAATTGTTCCAGATGTCCCGATCGCACTGACAAAATAATCAACTTTACTACTGGTTTGATTAAGAATTTCACACGCTGTAGTTTCATAGTGAGCCATTTTATTATAATGATTTGTAAATTGATCTGTACAAAAATATTTATCTGGATATTTTTCTCTAAGTTCTCTGACTTTCATAATAGCACCATCAGTACCTTTATCTGCAGGAGTTAAAATCACATTTCCACCAAAAGCTGTTATCATTTTTCTACGTTCGATAGAAACTGCTTCACTCATTACAATTTCAACTTTGTAACCTTTTACCACACCAATCATCGCAAGAGAAATACCTGTATTACCAGATGTCGCCTCAATTATCGTTTTACCTTTGACTAGTGCGCATTCTGATTCAGCTTGTTTAATCATTTTTAATGCAATTCTATCTTTTATGCTTCCTCCAGGATTATTACCCTCAAGTTTTGCATAAATAATCGTATTAATATTAGGGTTAAGCTTATTTATTCTAACCATTGGAGTATTTCCGATTAAGTCAATAATAGTTCTTCCAATATTCTTATTTGAAATCATATTTTACACCAAATTTACTTAAAAGGAATAAGGCAAGTAAACTTCAATATTTTTTTCCCTGTATTTTTAAACTGATGCCATTCCATGTGTTTGACAAAAAAAACATCGCCTTCTTTAAAATTTTTTTCATTCTTTTTATTATGAGCAACACTTTCACCCTGGAAAATAAAAACTTCATGTTCCCAATTATGTTGATGTAAAGGACAATAACCAACTGGTTTAATTTCAAATAAACTCATAGCAAAATTTTTTGCATCATCTTTTTTTGAAATAAGTCCACGAACCTTTAAATCTTTAATTACTTCTTCATTAGTTAATTCTAAATCGACATCAGAATAATTTACATGTTTCATTAAAAATCAAATTCCTATTCTTTTAACTTATTTAAAATATATCAAAATAATTAACAAATTTTACAATAAAAAAAACAACCAAACTAATCTTAATATACTACAAACCAATAGTCTAATATGAAATTAATATCTTGGAATGTAAATGGAATACGGGCAGCAGATAAAAAAGGTCTTTTTACTTTTATTCAAAAGTTAAAACCAGATATTATTTGTTTACAAGAAATCAAAGCAAAATCAGAGCAATTACCACCACATCTTAAAAATACTCCAGGATACAGTGTATTTATTAATCCTGCAGAACGAAAAGGCTATAGTGGAGTTGCAACTTACACAAAATACAAACCCAATAATATAAAGAATGGTTTTGGAATAAAAAAATTTGACAGTGAAGGAAGGATCCTAATTACCGAGTATCAAGACTTTACTCTTTTTAATATATACTTTCCAAATGGCAAAAAAAATCAGGAGAGGCTAGACTATAAACTTGATTTTTACAATACTTTTTTAGGCTATGCAGATAACTTAAAAGCAGAAGGAAAAAATATCATAGTATGTGGAGATTTTAATACGGCTCACAAAGAAATAGATTTAGCTAGGCCAAAAGAAAACCAAAAAATATCAGGTTTTTTACCGATAGAACGCGCTTGGATAGATACCTTCATCGAGCATGGTTACATAGATACATTTAGATATTTTAATAAAAAATCTGAACAATATAGCTGGTGGGATATGAAGACAAAAGCAAGGGAAAGAAACGTTGGTTGGAGGATTGATTATTTTTTTGTTAATCAAGAATTTATAAGTCACATTAAAAAAGCTTTCATCATGAAAGATATACTTGGTTCAGATCACTGTCCTGTAGGAATAGAAATTGAGGTATGACGAAATGAAAGAATCACTGGATTTTATTTATAAACAACAAAAAGAACTTTCAATTATAAATGGAATTGGTGCACTTTTAGGCTGGGATCAAATGACATATATGCCTCTTAAGGGTGCAGACGATCGCTCAAACCAAACTGCATTTATATCAAAAATGTCACATGAAAAAATAATATCAGATGAATTTTGGAAACATATTCAAAATTTATCAAGAAACACAGAGAATTTATTAGACAAAGATAAAAATGTTGTAAAACGTTTAAAAAAAGATATTGAAAAACAAAGAAAAGTTCCTTCTGAATTTGTTGAACGTTCTGCTAAAACTAAAACACTTGCATATCAGTCATGGGAAAAAGCTAGAATAAAAAATAATTTTAAGATTTTTGAAACAGATCTAAAAAAAATCATAGATCTTGAAAAGGAATACTGCGGATATATTAATTTTCCAGGTCCAAGATATGATTGTCTTTTAGATGATTATGAAGAAGGTATGAAAGTTGAAAGATTAGAAAAAGAATTTACATATCTAAAAAAAGGGATAGTCAAAATTCTTAATACAATTAAAGATAGTAAAATCTTTAAAAAACAACAAGAAATAAAATTTAGATTAAATGAGGAAAATCAAAGATTTCTATGTAATTTAGTTATAGAAAAAATGAAACTTCCTAAAGATAGATCAAGGCTTGATGTATCAACGCATCCATTTATGACAAGTATCGGATATGATGATGTAAGAATTACAACTAATTACAAAAGATTAAAACCATTATTTTCTTTTTTTTCAACAATTCATGAAGCAGGGCATGCTTTATATGAAATGGGGATGCCTAAGGATAAATATAAATATACAGTTATTTCAAATTCACCTTCTCTTGGTTTACATGAATCCCAATCACGGTTCTGGGAAAACATGATTGGGAGAAACAAAGAATTTTGGAAATTTTTTTATCCAGTTTTTAAAAAAACCAATATAGAAAATTTTAAAAAAATTGATTTTGATAATTGGTATCATATTATAAATCAGGTTCGTCCTTCTCTTATACGTGTGGAAGCAGACGAGTTAACTTATTGTTTACATGTGATTCTTCGCTTTGAAATAGAGACAAATTTAATTGAAGAAAAAATTAGTATTAATGAGCTAAGGGAAATATGGAATGAAAAGATGGATGAAATGCTAGGTGTCGTGCCTAATAATGATGTGGAGGGTTTATTACAAGATATGCATTGGAGTATAGGTAGTATAGGTTATTTTCCAACTTATGCTATTGGATCTATATATTCCTCGCAAATTTTTAAAAAAATGTCGCTGGATAACGAAAATATATTTTCTGAAATTAGAAATGTAGATTTTAATAACATAATAGATTGGTTAAGAAAAAATATACATAAATATGGTTGTTTAATGGATGCAGATGATATAATTAAAAAAGCATGTGGGCAGGGACTTAATTCAAAAATTTTTGTGGATTATTTAAAAGATAAATATTATAATATTTATCAGATATAATTGTTGAATTTAAAAATAAAATCTTTAATTCAAGATTTATTAGTAATGATCAATAATCATTAAATTAGAAATATTTATTAAACCTATGAATTTACGGGTTTCGGTTAACTAAAATGAACGATGAATCAATTTTTATTAAAAGTGGAGATCAAAAAAAGGAAATTACTAGACTTGGTAGAATTTATAGACTCAAAATTAAATCAGAAAAAATTGAGACTATTGTCGCAGAGCTTGAACCAAAAATAGAATCAAGATGGTATCAGCATACAGGAGAAGAAATTCATCTTGTTCTTGAAGGAAAAATGGAATATACTGTTGGTGAAAAAACATTCAAATTAAAAAAAGGAGATATTCTATGGCACAAATCAAACTTAAAACATCGTGCAAGAAACATAGGGAATAACAAAGTAAAATATATCACTATCGGTACACCACCCACTATGACAACAAGCGATCTATAAAAACATTAAACTAAGTAATTTAAAAAAAAGGTTAATAAGGATATTTTTTACCTATACTCTCAGTAGAAGTTACTGCTGCTGTCGCTCCTTCAGCACAAGCAGTAATAACCTGACGAATACCACCAGTAATATCACCAGCTGCATAAACTGCTTTAATATTTGTTCGACCTTCTTTATCAGTTAGAATAAATCCTTTATCATCAAGTTTAACACCTAGTTTTTTAGCTAGAATATTCTTTGGTTCTTCGCCAATACTAACAAAAACACCATCTATTTGAAGTTCAGAAAGATCATTTGATTTAGTATCTTTTAAAGTTAGAGTTTCGACTTTATCTTTTCCATTTATTTTCTCAACTACTTTGTTTAAATGAAAAATAATACCCTTATTTTGTGCTTCATTTTCATAGGCTTTCTCTGCACGAAGTTCATTACGACGATGAATAAGATGAACTTGATTACATCCTATCTGTTTCAGATAAATTGCTTCAATAAGAGCAGAGTTCCCACCACCTACAACTGCAACATTTTTGTCTTTAAAAAAGAAACCATCACATGTAGCACAATAAGAAACTCCTTTACCAATAAATTTTCTTTCACCAGTAACTTCTAACTTTTTATAAAAAGTTCCAGTGCAAAGTAAAATCGCAGTAACGTTATATTTATTTTTAATTGTTTTAATCGTAAAAGTATTTTCTTTTTTTATAACATCTACTACTTCTTCACCAAATTTAATTTCTGTATATTTACTTGCTTGAGCTTTCATTTTCTCAACGAGATCTAAACCAGAAATAGAATCAAAACCAGGATAGTTTTCTATATTTGGAGAAACCGATGCAAGACCCCCACCGAATCCCATATCAAAAACAATTGTTTTAACACCCGCACGCTCTGCATAAATAGCAGCTGCATAACCTGCCGGACCAGCACCTATTATCCCAAGCTCATATTTCATAACAAATACCAAAAATACCTAATCTATATTTATTTTTTATTTTTCATACCAAATACATAAAACTTATTAGTATCTTTATAAAATTTAAATATTCTACAGGTTCTATTAAAATAATTATACACCTCTAGCATTACAATATTCAAATAGCGGTTTGATTTCTTCAATTATTTCAAAGATATATTTTTTATCATAAGGTTTAACATAGTTTAACTCTTCTGATAAAACGGGCATTTCGTTTTTAAACTGTTGTAGATAATATTTTTTTGAACCTTTTAACCATTTTCCAATTTCTAAAATATCTTTTTTTGTTAAAAATTTTGGAACAATAGTTGTTTTAAACTCATAATCAATCTGAGATTTTTGTAAAATATCGATTGTTTTTTGAATATCTTTAATGTCTATTTTTCCACCTGTTAATTTTGCATATTTATTCTTTGGTGCTTTTATATCAACTGCGATATAATCTACCAATTTATTTTCAATTAGTTCATTTAATTTATCTGGAAAAGTTCCATTAGTATCAACCTTTATTAGAATATTAATTTTTTTTATTTTTTTACAGAATAGATCTAAATCTTTTTGTAAAAAAGGTTCCCCTCCAGATATTACTAATGCTTCAATTATTCCCTTTCTCTTTTTAAGATGAGTAATTATCTGCTTTACATCAATACTTTGAGCAGTTTCATGTACTAGTTCTGTATTATAACAGAAGGGACAATTTAAATTACATCCTATTGTCCAAACAATTGAACTAATCTTATCTGGATAATCAAGTAGTGAAGTTTTTTGAAAACCACCAATTTTCATATTTTAGCCATCATTCGGTTTTTTTAACGCTAAATACTTTACGATCACTAAATTCTTGTCGTTTTCCTTGATTCCATTGACTAACAGGGCGAAGATAACCAACAACACGTGAATAAACTTCACATTTAGTCCGTTTATTTTCAATTTCTTTATCCATTTTTATTTACCTCCTAGCAATTATTTTTTTTTTATAACCTATTTCTTCATCACATTTTGGACAATACTCATGTTCCCCAGCAATATATCCATGTTTAGGACAAATACTAAAAGTAGGTGTAATAGTATAGTAAGGTAAATGATAATTCTCAGCGACTTTTCGAACTAATTTTTTAACAGATTCTGGAGATGGTTCTTCTCCGAGGAACAAATGTAGTACTGTACCTCCTGTATATTTCGATTGCAAAGAATCTTGTAAATCAAGTGCTTCAAAAACATCATCTGTAAAACCAACAGGCAATTGTGTTGAGTTTGTATAATATGGTTCTACTTTTCGATTTAATCCACCATTGTATTTATCTTGATTATAAACTCTAATATCAGGATATTGAGCTTTATCAATTTTTGGTAAACGGTAACTTGTTCCTTCACCAGGTGTTGCTTCGAGGTTAAAAATATTACCTGTTTCCTGCTGATAATCAGCCATTTTATCACGCATGTGATTTAAAACTTTCTCTGCAAATGCTTTACCTTCTTGGTCACCGATGCTTTTATTCATAAAATTAAGTAAAGCATCATTCATACCGATTAAACCAATTGTTGAAAAATGATTTTTCCAATATTCTCCTAAGGTTTTTTTAAGATCAGAGAGATAGAAGCGTGTATATGGATGCAATCCACTAAATGTTAAATTTTCAATTAGCTCTCTTTTAATCTCAAGACTTTCTTTTGCTAAATCCATCATAGTGTCAAGCTTTTCAAAAAAGTCATTATCATCTTTTGAAAGATAACTAATCTGTGGCATGTTGATTGTTACAACACCAATGCTACCAGTTTTTGGGTTTGCACCAAATAAACCCCCGCCTCGTTTTTTTAGTTCTCTATTATCCAATCTTAATCTACAACACATGCTTCTAGCATCATCCGGTTTCATATCACTATTAATAAAATTTGAAAAATAAGGAACTCCATATTTAGCAGTCATTTCCCATATTGGATCCAGCCCTTCATTCCCCCAGTCAAAATCCTTTGTAATGTTATATGTTGGAATTGGAAATGTAAAAGGTCTGCCCTTTGCATCTCCTTCGTTCATAATTTCTGCAAAGGCATGATTCATCATATTCATTTCATCTGTAAAGTCACTATAATTATCATTTTTTAAATCACCACCAATAATGACTGGTTCATCTAACATATAACTTGGGATTGAAAGATCCAATGTTATATTAGAAAATGGTGATTGAAAACCTACACGAGTAGGAACGTTCATGTTAAATAGGAATTTCTGCATTTCTTGTTTTACGTCTTTGTAGTTTAATCCATCATTTCTTATAAAAGGTGCTAGAAGGCTGTCAAAGTTTGATAGCGCTTGTGCACCAGCTGCTTCACCTTGCAAAGTATATAAATAGTTAACAATTTGCATAAGTGCTGTACTAAAATGTTTCGCAGGTTTGCTTTCGATTTTTCCTGATACTCCTCTAAATCCTAAAAGTAGGATATCTTTAAGATCCCATCCTACGCAATAAGCTCCTAGTGTACCAAGATCGTGAAGATGGTATGCTCCTTTTGTGTGAGCTTCCCCAATTTCTGGAGGATAAATCTTGTTTAGCCAATAATGACTTATGATATTTTCTGTAGCATAAACATTAAGTCCTTGTAAAGAATAAGCCATATTACTGTTTTCTTGAACTTTCCAATCCATCATGCTTAAGTAATCATCAACGACATCTATGTCTTTAAGTAAACCTCCAATTTCTCTCATATCTTGATGCTGTTTTCTATATAAGATGTAAGCTTTTCCTGTTCTTGCATGCCCTTCTTCAATTAGTGTTTTTTCGACAATGTCTTGAACTAGTTCAACTGTTGGTATTTCACCTTTTTTAAGTTCATTTTCAATTCTTTTCATTACATTGTCAGTTAGTTCTATTGATTTTTTGTAATCTTTACCGCCAACTGCTTGTGCTGCTTTCCAGATTGCGTTTGTAATTTTTAAAGGATTAAAATCTACTATTTTTCCGTCTCTTTTCCTTATTTTTCTTATCATATTTTTCTCTCCTCAATTTTATTTTGTTAAATTTTTAATCTCTTTTTCAAAGGAGGAAACATCAGTAAATCTTCGGTAGACTGATGCAAATCTTATATATGCAACATGGTCAAGTTTTTTTAGATTATCCATTACATACTCTCCTATATCTTTACTACTAATTTCTTCTGATGCATTTCTCCTGATTTTTTCTTCTATTTTATCAACTATCTCTTCTACTTTTTCGTAATTAACTGGTCTTTTTTCAATGGCTTTTTGTATACCATTTTTAATTTTATTTTTATCAAATTTTTCTCTACGTCCATCTTTTTTAATAACATATAAAGGATGCATTTCAATATACTCGTAGGTTGTGAATCTTTTACCACAATCTAGACATTCACGACGACGTCTGATTGTAAATACTCCTGTATCTCGAGAATCAGTAACTTTAGTCTCAATATGGCTACAATAGGGACACTTCATTTTATACTCTCCCAACAATAATCATATACAATATATTGTAGTTTTTCAATCCCAACCTACACTATATAGTATGATTTAAAGGTATTTAAAAGTTTGCATTTTACAAAAAATACAAATAAAATTATAATGAAACAACTTTTAAATTTTTAACTGAAATAGAGACTAATTTTTTAATATTTATCTTAGTTTCTTCCTTCAATATTTTATCAATTTTAGCCATAGTGGAAGGTTTATTTGGAACAGCATTACATCCACTAGATGGTTTAATAGAAAGTTCATAAGTCCCAATTTCTTTAGCAATTTTTATAATCTCTTCCTTATCAAAACCAATCAAGGGGCGAAAAATAGGCATATTTACTGCATTTTCAATTGTTCTAATATTCTTAAGAGTTTGTGATGCAACCTGACCCAGATTGTCTCCAGTTACTATTGCATTTGCATTATATTTTTCTGCTATTTTTTCTGCATACCTTAAAAGCATACGTTTACAAAAAATGCAAGTAAATTTATCATTACAGTTTTTTTTGTATTCGAAAAGATTGTTTCCATGATCCAAAATAAGTAATCTTACAGAGCAACTTATTTTTTTAGATAGATATTTTGCCAAATCTAAAAAATTACTTCTTTCGTTGGAGCCAGAAAAAGGCATTATATCTCCATGAACAAATATTAATTCATCTACCTTTTTTGAAATTAAAAAAGTAGCAACTGGTGAATCGATACCGCTTGACAAAAGACTAACCATTTTCATGATGTTTCCATACTAATAAAATCTAAATAGTCTTTAAGTCCACCAATTATTGGTAAAACAATGATATCTGGTATTTCATAATTATGAAGTTGTTTAATACGTTGTATTGTTTTTTTAACATTTTGATCAACTGTTTTTGCAATTATGATTACTTCATTTGAATTTTCGATTTTACCTTTCCAACGATAAAAAGATTCAATATTTGGTATAATATTCACACATGCTACTAGTTGTTCTTGAGTAAGAGTTTGCGCTATTCTTCTTGCAGCTTTTAAGTCAGCAATTGTTGAATATATTACAGCTACCATACCTCTAACCTTTTTATTTTAAGGATAACATAAAATGTTTTTATTCATCTTATACTTGCCCTAATTTAAAAATTTTTAAATTAAAAAATAATTTCTACTTTTTATATTTTATCATATCATTTTTTGAAATTAAATTTAAAATATCCTGTTTTTTACCATAGAATAAATGACTCTTACATTTGCAATCACTACATCCGAAACCAGAAATTTTTTTTAGTTCTTGGTTAAACATATTTGCTAATATACATTCTTCTTTAAGAGTATTTTCTTTAAAATAAGCTTCTAAAAACTCAGCTTTATCTAAAAAATAATCAATATGCCAATGAAATTTTTTATCTTTGCATAGATGACGATTAATACGTTTTTCTAAATTATTGAACGCACTACCGATATAAATATAAAAGCCTTTTTTAAATAATAAATTCCCAATTTTCCCAATCTGTATTTTTTGATTGTTTTTAGTATTTATTAGTAAAATATAAGCTCCTTTCATATTATTTTTTCAACAATTTTTTCTAAATCTTTCATAAAAGAAGTATTCATAAGTTTACCCGGAGAACCAACTGCATCTTCAAGATCCCAATCATAAGATATATTTCCCAAATACTTGAAATCATTTTCTTTTGCATAATCTTTAATTAATTTCAAATCTTTTAATTTCATATTCTCAATAATCCCTAAAATAGGTAGTTTTAGTTCTTTTAAAATATTTAAAAGCTTATCAACTGCACCAAGAGCAACCTTTGAAGGAGTGCTCACAACAACAAACTCAGATTTACTAATAAGATGAATTACATCCAGTGTTTCATCACCAATACCTGGCGGCATATCAATTATAAGATAATCTAATTCTCCCCAGATAGTAATAGCCAGAAGCTCTATTATTACATTTGTTATATCTATGCCTCGAAGAGGTGCAGGTTTATCCTGGGAAAAATAAACAATACTCATAAATTTAATGTCAGAAAATTTATGTGGGATAATTCCTTTTTTTTCATTAGGAAAACTAAAATTATCTATCCCAAGTATTATATGAGATGAAGGACCATATATATCTAAATCAAGAAGACCTACTTTATAACCTTTTTTTGAAAGATTTAAAGCAAAACTTGTTGAAACAAAACTCTTACCAACACCACCTTTACCACTTGCAACTGAAATAATATGTTTTATATTTTTTATTCTTTTATTGATTACACTAGTTCTAACTTCCATCTTAGTCGCTTTCTCCACATTTAAGTAAAAACTTTTTTACAATTTTTCTTGTTTTTAACCTTCCACCATCATATTGATTATTAATAAATTTAATAATAGATTTTTTATTTTCAAAACCAGATAACATTATGCTTCTCCTTTAATTCTTGTAATTGATACACCTCGACCTTTAGTTATTTCAAAATCAGGACTACCACATTTGGGGCAACGGGTATGAACAAAAGCAGTTTCAGGTATAAAATGTATTGATTCTCCTTCATCTTCACTTAGTATTTTCTTAATATCTGAGAAATTCCAAGTGTTTTTACATTTTTTACATTTAAGAGAACTTTTACCTTTTTTGATTATGATTTTTACGTTTTTAAGAATTCCACCTTGATCTTTAATTATTTCATATAATGCAAAATTAAAAATATCTTTTTCAATCTGTTGAAGTTCACCAAGTTCTATTTTAATCTCATTAATTTTTTTCATTTTTTGTTTTTTAGATTCTTCAACAGCAGTAGTTAAAATCGATTCAGCTAGTGCCCACTCATGCATAATAAAAATGGTAAAAAGTTGGCCTTGTTTAAAACTTACTGTAGTAAAGCTAAAAAACTTTTATTAATTACCACATTTTATGGAATATAAAAAGAAAGAGTTACTTAAGGAAAAAATTGAACATATTGATATTAAACAATTCAATGCAGTACCTTTAGTTCAAAGTTTTGATAAAATGTCTTTTCAATCACGCAATCTTGCAAGAGCTTGTAAAATTTATAACAGTATGATTAAAGATAAAGATTGCACTATTTTTCTTTGTCTTGCTGGCTCACTTGTTTCTGCTGGATTAAAAAAGGTTATTGTTGATCTTATAAAGAACAACATGGTGGATTCAATAATATCAACTGGGGCAATTGTGGTTGATCAAGATTTCTTTGAAGGTCTTGGATTCTATCATTATAGAGGTTTTATTAATGCTGATGATAACAAACTTAGAGAACTTATGATTGACAGGATATATGATACATTCATCGATGAAGAAGATCTCCGTGTTTGTGATATGACAATAAAAAAAATTGCTGATTCTATAAAACCGGGGGCTTATAGTTCTCGTGAATTTATTTATTATATGGGGAAATTTTTGGATAAAAAAGGTAAACAAGAATCATTTGTACATGAAGCTTATAAAAAACAAGTACCAATATTTTGCCCAGCATTTACAGATAGTAGTGCTGGTTTTGGTCTTATATTTCATCAAACCGAAAAAAAAGAAAAAAGTATAAAAATTGACTCTATAAAAGATTTCAGAGAACTAACTCAAATAAAAATAAAATCAAAAGATTCCGGTATTTTAATGTTAGGTGGAGGAGTTCCAAAAAACTTTATACAAGATACAGTTGTAGCTGCAGATATAATTGGTATTAATACCCCTATGCATAAGTATGCCATTCAATTAACCGTTGCCGATGAGAGAGATGGCGCTTTGTCAGGTTCAACCTTAAAAGAAGCAAATTCATGGGGAAAGGTTGATAGTGGTTTAGAACAAATGGTTTATGGTGAAGCTACATTAACTTTACCAATTCTTGCCAGTTATTCTTATCATAAAGGAAATTGGAAAAATAGAAAAGAAAAGAAATTAAATAAAACTTTTTTAGGTAATTAATCTTTTAAAATGAAAATTTTTTATAGATTATTCTATATTATTGAATTTGTAATTAAGGGTAGTAGATTATGGTAAAAAATAATAATTCAATTTTATTAGAATCTGTTTTAAAAGCATTACATAATGTTGTTAGTCGTTATACTAGCAACCTAATAGCTAGCGAATCAATACGAGCTGCCTTAACAACATTAGAGACTAAATACGATTTTTTAAAATACATAAATGTTAAAGAAGCAAATAATATTTCAAAAAATGATTTTACAGTTACTTTTTCACCAGAAATAAATACAATAAATTATGAGAAAATCGGTAAAATAATTGAAGTACTTGTTCGTATGGTTTATAATGATATGGGAAACGAAATTGGCTTGAATTTTATAACGGAATTAAAAGAAAAAATTGGTGAACAAATTATTAAAAATATTGAAAATTTTAATATTGATTTTGACCAAATTCAAATCGAACAACAATATACATATCATAGACAAAAACAGAAAAAACAAATTAAAAATATGGCCAGTAATGTAATGCTAAATATCAAAAAACCGGATAATTTAATTGGATATACCTGGAATAATGTTTCTTTTTGGCGTCATGAACCAGGAAAAAAATATTGCACACTTCATGACAAGGAAGGAAAGATAATTGACAGACTAAATTTAGATCAGATTCTTAAGAATCATGTTGAAAAACTCTCAGAATATATAGATTTAGATCAAAGTCAAATCAAACAAGAGATTAAAATCAATGAAAAAGAATTAAAACTGTTGAAAATGATGCTTAAACATGAGATGAATACTGAAACAGCACAACATATCCTAAATGTATCTCATAACGAACTTAATAATATAATAATAAAACTATCAGAAATGGAAATGATACATTTTTTAAACTATGAAACAATTGAGATCACTGAAATAGGTATAGAATTTCTTAATAAGATAGAAAATTAATTAAAAAGCAGGAACAATTAAATATTTCATATTTTTATATATCTCTAAAATGTTTGATTCGAATATAAAACTGGAGAAACTTAAAGAAAATCTCAAAGAAATGAACAAATCTATTGTTGCTTTTTCAGGAGGTGTAGATAGTACATTTTTAATAAAAATTGCTTATGATGTTTTAGGTAATAATGCAATTGCGATAACAGCTGATTCATTATTATACCCCAAATGGAAGTTAGAGGAAGCAAAAAAAATTGTAGAAAAAATTGGGATAAAACATATCCTAATTTATTTAAAATATACCGATATTAAAAATTTTTTTCAAAATAATAAAGATAGATGCTATCATTGTAAAAAAGAATTGTTCAAAAAAATAAAACAAATAGCTACATATAACAATATAAAATATATTATCGATGGATCCACAATCGATGATACTAATGATTATCGTCCTGGATTAAAAGCTTTAAAGGAATTAGGTATAAATAGCCCTCTGAAGGATATCAGTTTTACTAAACAGGAAATCAGAAAATTATCAAAAAAGATAGGACTTGAAACATGGAATAATCCTTCATATGCATGTCTTGCATCGAGATTTCCATATGATATAAAAATAACTAAAAATAGATTAAATATAATCGAAAAAGCAGAAGATGTTTTACTTTCTCTTGGTATAAAACAATTTCGTGTTCGTTTCCATAGTGAAATTGCAAGAATTGAAGTTAAAAAGAATGATTTTTTAATTATTTTAAATAATTCAGAAATAATTGGTAAAAAATTTAAAGAAATTGGATTTAAATACATTACTCTCGATATCGAAGGATTTAGAAGTGGAAGTATGAATGAGGTCCTAAACCTACCAAATATCACAGGTTAAACAGATTTTTGGAGAAAAATATGGAAGAAAAATTAATAAATTTTAAAAATGGTAAAATCAGTCTCAAAGAAATTTTAGAAGAAATAAAAAAACTACCATATGAAGATCTTGGTTTTGCTAAAATTGACAAGCACAGAAAAATTAGAAAAGGTTTTCCTGAAACAGTTTTTTGTAAAGGAAAAACATTAAAACAAATAATTAAAATTATTGAAAATAAAAATAAAGAAAAACATAATATTCTTGCTACAAAAGCAAATGAAAAAATTTTTAAAGCAGTGAAAAAAAAGTTTCCAAAAGCAGAATATAACAATTATGCTAAGATGATCATTATTAAAAAAGAAAAAATAAAACCTAAAAAAGGAAAAATACTAATTATTACTGCAGGAACATCAGATATTCCTATTGCTGAGGAAGCAACAGTTACAGCAGAACTTATGGGAAATAAGATAGAAAAAGTATACGACGTTGGAGTGGCAGGTGTACACAGATTATTAGATATAAAAGAAAAAATTTTTGAAGCAAATGTTATAATTGTAATCGCAGGGATGGAAGGAGCATTAGCTAGTATAGTTGGGGGACTAACATCAAAACCAGTGATCGCTGTTCCGACAAGCGTTGGTTATGGTGCAAATTTTAAGGGAATTGCGCCATTACTTACAATGATGAATTGCTGTGCAGAAGGTGTAGTCGTTGTAAATATAGATAACGGCTTTGGTGCAGGATATTTTGCTAGTTTAATTAATAGGTGAATTTATGAATATAGCTTATTTTGATTGTTTTTCTGGTATAGCAGGGGATATGATACTTGGTGCATTAATTGATCTAGGGGTAGATATAGAGTTTTTAAAAAAAGAATTAAAAAAAATTAATTTATCTGGTTATAACATTAATGTCAAAAAAGTTGAAAAAAACCATATATCAGGAAGCGATGTATACATAAAAGTTGAGAAATCCCAACAATACAGAAGTTACAGTGATATTAAAGAGCTTATAAAAAGTAGTTCTCTGGATAATGAAATAAAAAAAAATAGTATAAAGATTTTCCATAAATTAGCTCAAGTTGAAGGTAAAATACATAGTATTCCAACTGATAAAGTACATTTTCATGAAATAGGAGCCATTGATTCAATAATTGATATAGTTGGAGCAATCATTTGTATAACAAAATTAGATTTAAAAGAAATATATTGCTCTCCTCTACCACTTGGAAAAGGGTTTGTCAAATGTGCCCATGGTCTATTACCAATTCCTGCACCTGCAACAGTAGAAATATTGAAAAATATACCTGTTTATCAAACTAATAGGAAACAAGAGCTTGTCACACCAACAGGAGCTGCAATTATTACAACAATTACTAAACAATTTGGTGAAAGTCCATCCATGAAAATTAATAAAATAGGGTATGGTGCAGGTAAAACAAAAAGTATATACCCAAATTTGTTAAGAATTCTTATAGGTAAAAAAGAAAATATAAAAAAGGAAAAAAATTAATTTTAGAATTTTACTAATTTATTAATTTTTGATTTATCTATTGTTACAAATATTTTCCATATAATAAATATTGCTGTTGTTATTACAACACCTATTAAAATATCCATGTAAATATTTTCTCCAATAAAAAATAATTCACCGTTCCACCAGTGATCAACCATGCCAAATATTGCGGCTCCTACTAATAAAAGATTTAGCCACAGATGATGTACATTATTTTTCAAAGATGTTGTATTTTTTCTCATTATCCCATGGATAATTGCAACAGCGGTTGGTACAACATAACAAACCATTTTATTATTCAACCTCCTATAATATAATTATATTTTTCTCAGGGTATCTATATAGATCAATTAATAGTTTTTGGTAACACAAATTATAAATTCGTGCTACGAATACTATTAAAAAGTGTTACTATGAAAGAAAAAATAACCAGATTTGGTGTAAGTATAGAATTAGAACTACTTAATAAATTTGATAAAATTATTAAAAAAGAAGGATACACTAACAGGAGTGAAAAAATTAGGGATTTAATAAGAAGAAATCTAATTGACCAGAGTATAAAAGATCCTGCCTCAGAAGCAATAGGAACCCTCACCATATTATACGACCACCATACCAGCAATCTTACAAATAAATTAATTAACCTACAACATAAATATCATAATGAAATATTAACAAATACACATATACATATAGATCATCATAACTGTTTAGAAGTTTTAGTTTTAGAAGGTAAAACTGGAAAAATAAAGACACTTTCAGAAAAAATAATAGCCTTAAAAGGAATAAAAAATGGAGAGTTAGTAATTACAAAAAGTTCTACTTAGCAGCTTTTTCAACTACTTCATTTAACTCTTTTACAAATCGATTAGCATCAATTCCATGAACGTTGGTTATATCACTTATTTTTTCAAAACTAGCAGCGATACAACCGATACAACCCATATTATACTTCTGAAAAACAGAAATAACCTCAGGATGTTTTTCAATAACCTCACTTATATTCATATCCACTGTTATTTTTTCATTTGACATATTAATTTTCACCTTGATTTAACAATTGTTACTATATATGAACTATATGAATAAAAACTATAAAAAATTTTGTAGGGAGAAAATCCGGATGGAGCAATTAGCTAATGAAAATGAAACATTAGAATAACCATCCGGTTTATACAAACTCTTAAAATATTATTTTTTTCTGAATATTTAAAGAAAAGCAGAAGATAATTGTAAGTATTAAAAATTTTAATAATACTAAAAAAAGGTAAAAATGAAATTAGATGGTTAGATTAATAATAAAATTTATATGTCAAATAAAACTTGAACTCTACAAAACTTATTCTTTTTAACCTCAAGCATATGATAAGTAACAGCCTTAATTTCAGCACCAATTTTATGCTTAGATAGGTTAAATCTTTCCCCATAAAACGTACCTTTTAAACTATTATTAAATTCATCAACATCTATTTTAAAAAAACCAAAAACTAAGTTATTTGCACTATGAAGATATAAAAGTTCAGAAAGAAAATCAACAAGCAACTGCTCAAGATCATATGCAGATAGTTCAATATTATATTGACCCGTACTTTCCACTTCAGAATTATCTGTAATAATATCAAACATTCCTTTAGCAGCATTTTCAAAGGCTTCAGAAAGTGTTTTACCATAGGCTTTTACCCCTGCATCTGCAGTATGATCAATTAAATCATATTTTTTCATATAAAAACTCTCATTTTTAAAAATATTAGTAATAATAAACATCTAACTAAACATATAGTTTTTCAAATTTCTAAATATTTTAAACTATGTAACTGACTTATAAATAAAAACAATCGTTGATCTATATTTTTTTCATCTGGAAACTCTTTTTGTAATATTTCTAAAATTTTCTTTACTGTATTAACACCATTACAATTTTGCCAAACAATACTACCAACTTTATCCATATTGCCAATAAAAAAATTATCTTTTTTAATTATACAACAAAAAGATTTTCCAAAGTTACTTTTAAACTTTGGAATTTTTATTTCAACAAGACCATTATTAATCTTCCAGTCCAAATCAATCCTTTTAGGCGTAAATTTTAGGAATTCTTCTTCTGTTGGAATTAATGATTTCTTATTTTTACTATTTTTTATCACTTGCAAAGATTTCCCTCAGTGGAATGTAAGCAAGAAGCACTGCTACAAACAAAAATACTAATATACTTGGAAGTATCGGTGGGAAATTAAATATTGAAAGATCAATTCCACCAATTATTAGGAAAGCAACAATTACACCCATAAGTGCTTCTCCAGCGATTAAACCTGCTGTTAGAAGTAAACCACTTCTTATAATCTTTTCCTTTGGTTTAACATCAGTTTGTTTAATTGCAAGCTCCCAATCACTAATTTCCTCTTCTTCGGCACTGCCATATTTCCTGGAGATAACTCTGTTTGTAAAATGTCTTACTATCCCACCAAAGAAAATTGGAACACTTAAAGTAAATGGTAAATATATGCCTATTGCCACTGGTAAAACAGGTAAATCTATTAAAATCAAAACAAATGCAAGAACAGCTCCAGCAAGAACAAATGGCCAGACCATACCACCGCCAAGTACTCCTTGAACAATACCACTCATGAGGAATGCTTGTGGAGCAGGTAAATTAGTACTACCAATCTTATATGCTTGATTTAATGCAGATACTACCAATGCAAGAACTGGCGCTGCTGCGAGAACTCCAACAAGTTCTGCAATCTGCTGGTTTCTAGGTGTTGCACCTATCATTTGACCACAAGTCATAGATTGAAGTACGTCTCCAGAAATAGCAGCTGCACAACAAATAATTGCTGCAATAAGAATTGCTATTCCATATGCCCCAACATTACCAGAAAGACCAAAACCAAGCAAAATAAGGGATGTTATTAGAAGTACTGAAACCGTTACACCACTTATTGGGTTATTTGAACTACCAAGGAGTCCTGCCATATATCCAGCGATAGCACTAGCAATAAAAGCAAATAATATTGCAAATACTGCCATTACTCCAGATATAACCCATTCACTTGAAATATAACCATAAAGCAAAAACACAGGTATAGTAAGTGCACCTATTGCTAGAAATACTAGTTTAAAGTTTAAATCTTGATCGGTACGTTTTTTAACAGATCCGCCCCCACTTTTTAATCCAATAACTGCTTCTTTTATACCTTCTGAAAGATTTGAGCGAAGTTTAAAAATTGTATAAAGACCACCTACAACCATTGCACCTACACCTATGTAGCGAATGTATGTACCCCAAATGTTAAAGAAACCCCAAATTTTAGTACCAAGTTCTAGATTACCCGCTCCAAGACCTAGAACATCCTTTAAAATCTCTGGATTTCCTAAATCTGGTGATGGTAAACCAGTTGCTAGAGCAATAAGTGGTGCAAGAATAACCCATCCAATAAGACCTCCAACAAAAACAAAAGATGCTATTCTAGGTCCTATAATCCATCCTACACCTAGAAGTGCAGGCGATGTTGCAATACCACCATATAAAACAGCATCTTTTTCACCTCCACCTATATTGTATTTACCAATGTTTAGAAGACCATGAATTTGACCTGCTAAAGATTTTAAACCTACTTGTGCAAATTTAAAAAGACCTGCAACTGCAACACCAATAACGAGCCAAATACCACTAGTAGATTTTTCTTCTGTTGCCGTTTCACCACCAACAGTCGTAGTTAGCACAGCTGCTACAGCTACACCTTCAGGAAAAGGTAAATCAGTTTTTATAATAAGTGCACGTCGCAGAGGTATCATCCAAAGAACGCCAAGAATACCTCCCAATAGCGCAATAATAGTTGTTTCAAAATATTGAATCTCAGTCCAGGTTCCAAGAATAACAAGAGCGGGGATAGTAAAAATAACACCTGCAGCAAGTGCTTCACCAGCAGCAGCACCCATCATTCCAATATTTACTTCAAGGATAGTACCTTTAAAGGGTTTAAGAAATGCAAAAGCCATAACTGCTCCAGGAATTACCGCTGAAACTGTCATACCAGCATATAAACCCAAGTATGCATTAGCAGCGCCCAGAACTATTGCTAAAACAGCTCCAACTAGCATTGCTTTAATCGTTAATTCAGGTATTTTTTTTGCTGCTGGAATAAAAGATTTGAAATCTTCGCGCGACATATTGAAATCCTATGGATATTAATATTGAGTATTATTTATATAACTATCGGTTTAAATTAATTAATTTATTCATTTATCTATATTAATTTTTTTTAAAAATATTTTTTTATATATTTAGTTTTCAAGTGGATAACGAAGAATTCCTGCAATTCCATTAAAAGCAGAATATAGTGAATCCCCTTCTTCACTACTAGAAGATATAATTTCAACCATTGAACTAGTTTTTTCAGCTAAATCAGAAAACTCGTCAATAAGATCTATTTTATCTTCTATCTCCATTTTCATTTGATTACTACATTTAGAACAATTTGGTGTATTAAATTCCTCTAGATCATCTTCAGAAATAGTCCTCCACTCAAAATAATTACAAGTTGAGCAAACAAGCTTTACTCTAAATTTACGCAAATTTTCAGAAAGAAGAAGTATATCAACTGCACCGATTTCAAGTGCTTTACGAGTCTCTGATTCGCCATAAACTGCAAGACTATCCTTTGTTTTAGTAACCTCTTTAAGAAAACGTTTCATAATTTTTTTTTCCGAAGAAATCTTAAGAGAAGTCATAGTTTCAGAAGCAGTACTAACAAGTTCCCTAAGTCCAAATTCATCAGTGTAACCAGTATCAAATGTATTAATTATTTTATTCTGAATTTCATAATGAAGATAACTTTCTTCAACAAAATAATGTTTAGTAGGGCCGGGACCACCAACTAAAATTCCTTTAATGTTTTCCTCTTGCATAAAAATTTCACTTGCGGTTTCACCACATTTTACAAACCATTCATGAGCTGCGATCTCAGTCAGACGTTCAAAACGACGCTGAGATTGTCCGCCGCGACCATGCTTACCCGGAACCTGACTGGTCATATATTTCAAAAGTTGAACATGGTTTCCCTTCAAGATACCAATAGTACATTCACGACGATCTAAAAGAAGTAAACCATATATTTCTTTTTCAACAAGTAGAGATTCTAACGGTTCAATATAAAACTTTGAGTCACAACGATAAAGAAAAATAGTTATTGGTTGTGGTGGTTCAATAATATACGCAACCATCTCAGTTTTATCTGCACTGATACCTTTATGACCAACAAAAAAAACAATACCATTCTCAGGGGGTTGTTTAAAATTTTTAAGCCTACTCATAATAGACTCAATTGCGGAGAGAACATTTTTCATTGTAGTTTTGGATTTAATATTCTGAGATTGTGAATATTCATTACGTAGATAAGCCACAACATCATAAATTTGCTTACTTGGTGGTATATACAATGATATAAGTTCAGTATGACGTCCTTTGCATGCTTTAAGCTCCTCAAGTTTTCGCTTCAGATCATATTTCTGCCGTTGCGTCATCTCGGTCATTTTTCGTATTTCACCTTTATTTTCTAGTATTAATAATTATAAATAAAACAATAATATAAGTCTTATCAAAAATATGTTACAAGTTTACTATTTCTCCAGTCATAGGTTTAAAAACCTCGGCAAAGTCACTAAGAGGTTTAACTAATGCCTCGCGATTATCACTATGCATAACAACAATTTTTTCAGGTTTACATTTCTTAGCAAAATCTATAAGTTCACTATGACCAGCATGTGCAGAGAGATCAAAATATTCAACCTCACAAAAAACTTTTTGTCTTACACCATAAAAACTTAGCATTTTATGATCAAACAGAAGACGAGCATTACTCTCAGGAACTTGATAACCAGTTAAAAGAACAGCATTTTTTTTATCATCCTTAAGTTTATTCATATAACTTAAGATAGGTCCGCCATCCATCATACCACTAGATGTAAGAATGACTTCAGCTTTTTTCATAGCTAATTTTCTACCATGATCTGAATGAACCATGTTAATTTTATTAATCGCTTTCCGTAAATCATCAGATGATTTTAAAAAACGAGGATATTTTAAAAAAATTCTTGTAACTTTTTGACCCATACCATCAAACCAAACATTATAACCAGATTTTTTTAAAACCATTGCAATCTCTTGAGACCTAGAAACAGCAAACGCAGGAAGAATCGCAATACCTCCTCTTGCGATAACCTCATCCATCTTATCAAGCATGCTCTTTTCAATTTCTTCTCTTTTTGCAGGATGATCACGTCCTGCATAAGTTCCTTCAAGAAATAAAATATCACATGAAACTGGTTTTGTTCCTTTTACAATATTAGTATCGGTTGTATTAAAATCACCAGTGAAAAGAATTTTTTTATCACCTATTATCTCAAACATGATAGCCCCAGGTATATGACCTGCATCATGAAATTTTACTTGATTTGAATCGCCTAGCTCTCTTGTTTGATTAGGATTGATAGGTGTTACCGCATGTTTTGCTTCTTTGACATCATTTGGGCTAAATGGTATCGCATAACCTTCATTTTTTGCAATAGTTATACTATCTTTATGCAAAATATTTGCAACTTCTCCAGTTAATTTTGTTGTAAGAATTTTTTGATCATATCTAGAAAAAAGCCATGGTATCATACCAGAGTGATCAAGATGAGCGTGTGTAAGCATAACAATATCAACAGGATCAGATTGCATTGGAAAACTAGGTGGTTTACCTGGAAGCATACCATATTCAAATAAAATTCTAACATCATCTAATTCTAAAATCATTGCTAATCTGCCAACTTCTTCACAACCTCCAAGAAATTGAATTTTAATACTGCCATTCATCTTTTAATCCTGGACAGGGTATTTTACAAGAGTTGATTAATGTTTGGTCAGTTATCTTTCTCAAGTTTAACCTTTAAAATTGATTCCTCTTTATCTACGATAATTACCTTTGTATTTGGTTCAATATTAGAATCAGATGTTGCTTTCCAGTACTCACCTTTGAAACGAACATAACCTTGTTTATTAGGCGCTATTCTCTCTATTGTCTCAGCTCTCTCACCAATAAAAGTACCAACAGCTACCTTTTTCCTTTTAGCTTGTATTGCTTTATATAACAAAAAAACAAAGAATACTGCTATAATAATGCTTATTGATAATAAAATTATCATTGCGTCTGTCATATAATTCCTCGATATTAGCCATTCTCTATTAGGATAACCTGGTATTAGTAATATTCCACCTATTAATAAACTTATAATACCACCTATACCTACTAGACCAAAGCCAGGTAAAACAAATATTTCAATTATTAATAGTAGACAACCAATTACTATAAATATAATACTTAAAGTTGACACAGAAAAACCTGATCCAATGAGTGATAATAGTATCGCTATTAGTCCAAATATTTCAGCTCCATAGCCTGGTGCTGATATTCCAAAAATAACTGCAAAAATACCTAGTATTAATAATAAAGATGTAAGAACAGGATTTGAAAAAAATTTCATAAATTGAATACTAATTGATTGAGTATATTGAATTTGTTTTACATATCTTGTATCAAGAACTACTTCCCTTTTGGAAGTTTTAATAGTTGAACCATTAATATATTTTAACAATTGTTCTATTGATGAGGCTTTATACTCTATAACTCCATATTTTATCGCCGAGGATTCATTTAAATTAAGATTTTCAGTAATAAATCTACTTACAATTGTATGATTGCGATTATAAATCTCAGCACGTGTTTCAATCCATTTTACCAAAGCATTAATTGTTTTAGAATCGTTTATAAGACGTGTACCTTCAATGCTTATCTCAACAGGTTGACAAGAGCCAATAATAGTATAATCAGCCATAGCAGCAATATGGGTACTAATCAAGACAAAAGTGCCTGCAGACCACGCTGCCGATCCAGAGGGATAAACATATCCAACTATAGGAATTTCACTATTATTTATCATATCAGCAATTTCAAATGTTTCTTTTAAACCACCACCCGGTGTATCAAGCAGCAAAACAATTGCCTGTGAATTTTCATTTTTTGCAAGCTGAATACTTTCTTTTAATATTTCAACAGTAGATTGATCAATTGTATCCGTGATTTCAACAATAACTACATTTGAATTCTGAGCAACTACACAAAAAGATAAAGAAATAGAAATAAAAAATAAAAAAATTAGAGAAAAATTTAGTTTCATTCTTTCTTCTTAGTCACTGCTTTAGCTATTCCCGCAATGTTACCTATTTCACCACCTGGTACAATGATAAGGTTTTTTTCACGTGCTATTTCTGTTAATGTTTGTAGCTCTCTTAATCTTAATGCAACTGGTGTTTCTTCATAAAGTTTTGCTGCTTCAGTCATTTTTGCTGATGCTTCAAGCTCACCTTCAGCCATTATTATTCTTGATCGTTTCTCTCGTTCTGCTTCAGCTTGTTTTGCAATTGCTCGTAGCATCTCCTCTGGTAATGAAACATCTCTAATGTTTACTGAAGAAACTTTTATTCCCCAAGGGTCGGTACTAAGGTCTATTACTTCTTGAAGGCTTTTGTTGAGTGCTTCTCTTTGTGATAATAGTTCGTCAAGGTTTTGTTGACCGATTATATCTCTTAATGTTGTCTGAGCAAGTAAACTTGTGGCAACATCATACCTTTGGACTTCTACTACAGCTTTTTCAGGGGATGTTATTCTAAAATAAACAATTGCATCAACATCTACAGTGACATTGTCACGAGTAATGATACGTTGTTTTGGAACATCTATAACTCTGGTTCTTAAATCAAGTTTTATAATCTTATCAATTATTGGTATTATTAATACAAGTCCAGGACCTTTTATTCCAATTAATCTCCCTAATCGAAATACAACTACTCTTTCATATTCCGCCATTATTTTTATTGCTGAAAGCAATATAGTTATAAAAAAAATTACTATTATAAATAATATTATCGCCCATACGTCCATAATCTTTCCTCCAAATAAAAAAAACAATGTTTAGTTATTAAGCATTTCTAAAAAAAACATAAAAAAACAATATCTTTTTTAGATAAACAGTTTTATTAAATAATTAAGTATCCTTGATAATGAATTGAAGTTTTATGTCAGAAATAAAAAAAATTAAAGCAAGAGAAGTACTTGATTCAAGAGGTAATCCTACTGTTGAAGTAGATGTCGTAACTGAGAATGGAGTTTTTAGGGCTATGACTCCTAGCGGTGCAAGTGCTGGGCAACATGAAGCATTAGAATTACGTGATGGTGACAAATCCCGTTATCTTGGAAAGGGTACCTTAAAAGCAGTAGAAAATGTAAACAAAATCATTGCTCCAAAACTTATTAGTCTTGATCCTGTTGCCCAAGAAACAATCGATACTATTATGTTAAAACTTGATGGTACTGAAAATAAAGATAACTTAGGAGCTAATGCAATTTTACCTGTAAGTATGGCTATATGTAAAGCAGGTGCTGCATCAAAAGACCTTGCTTTGTATAGATATATTGGTGAGTTAAATGGTATACTACCACATATGTTACCCGTACCAATGTGTAACGTAATTAATGGTGGAAAGCATGCAGGTCAAGAAAATAGTATACAAGAACATATGTTAATGCCTACAGGTGCAAAATGTTTTTATGAAGGAATACGAATGGTTTCTGAATCATATCATCATCTTGCAAAACTATTAAAAAATAAATATGGTGCAAGTGGTGTTTTAATTGGTGATGAGGGCGGTTTTGCACCAACCCAAATGATAACAATTGGAGATAGACTAGATATAATGCTAAAAGCTGTTGATCAAGCAGGATATGAAGGATTAATTAAAATTGCTTTAGATCCTGCAAGTAGTGAATTTTTTTATGATGGAAAATATAAAATTGGAAAAAAATCTTACTCTGGAGAACAAATGGTTGATTTTTATGTAGACCTATGTAAAAAATACCCAATTATAAGTATTGAAGATGGTCTTGCAGAAGATGATTGGGAAAGTTGGATTCTAATGACTAAAAAACTTGGAACTAAAGTTCAAATAGTTGGCGATGATCTTTTTGTAACTAATACCAAGCGCATTAAAAAAGGAATTGAGGTAGGAGCCGCTAACTCTGTTCTTATAAAGCTTAATCAAATAGGTAGTGTAACTGAAACACTTAATGCAATAAAAATGACTCATGACCAAGGTTGGACGGCTATTGTATCTCACAGAAGTGGTGAAACAGAAGATAGTTTTATAGCAGATTTTGTTGTTGGAACAAGTGCTGGTCAAATAAAAACAGGGGCACCAGCACGTTCTGATAGAAATGCAAAATATAATCAATTACTTAGAATTGAAGAAGATCTTGATGAAGAAGCAGAATATCCTGGAATTGATTTTAGACTAGATTATTTAGCATAAACATTATTATATCTTTTTTGATACCTGTTTTTTGGAGTAATTTTTATGAAAGTATTAATTACTGATAAAATGGCAGAGGAAGCAATAAATGTATTAAAAAAAGCAGGTCATGAAATAACATACAATGAAATGGATGCTTCAACTCTTTTAGAGGAAATAGAAAAATATGATGCACTTATGATACGCAGTCGAACAAAAGCTGTAAAAGAAGTCATTGAAGCTGGAGCAAAAGGGAAACTAAAAGTTATTGGTCGTGCAGGAATTGGAGTTGACAATATTGATATCGAAATTGCAGGAAAACATAAAATCCCTGTCGTTAATGCCCCCACTGGTGCAACAGCCAGCGTTGCAGAATTAACATTAGGTCACATTCTAACACTATCAAGAAAAATTACATATGCAGATAAAACTATGAAAAAAGGAGAATGGGCAAAAAAGAAACTAAAAGGTTTCGAATTAGATGGTAAAACATTAGGGTTGATTGGAACCGGAAACATTGGAAAATATACTGCAAAATTAGCAAAATGTTTTGGTATGAAGGTAATCGGTTATGACCCATTTATTTCAAAAGAAAATATGAAGAAAGATGGTATTGAAAAAGTTGAAGATATTACTCAAATTATGGAAAAATCTGATTATATCAGTCTTCATATTCCTCACATTCAAACAACCCATCATATTGTAAATAAAGAGATGATTGATAAAATGAAATCCTCTGCCTTTTTAATTAATTGTGCTCGCGGTGGAACTGTTGATGAAAACGCATTATATATTGCTTTAAAAAATGGAAAAATTGCAGGGGCTGCACTTGATGTATATGAAAAAGAACCTCCAGAAAAAAGTCCATTATTTGAACTCGACAATATTGTGATGACACCACATATTGGTGCTAACACAAAAGAAGGGCAAATAAAAGCAGGAGCTATCTGTGCTGAGCAGATAAATAAAGTTCTTGCTGGAAAAAAGCCAGATCATTGTGTAAATAAAAATTTTTTAAGTTGATTAATTTCCCATTTCTTTATTATATACTTAATATAGAAAACATTAAAGATAGAAAACTGTTTTTATTTGTTGTATGAAAAATCTAGATAAAATCGTTAATAAAATCGAAAAAAACATTGATGGAAAAGATAAAATTCGTGAACATGCGCTCCGTTCTAGTCGTGAAATAATTATATCTTGTCGTAAAGCTATTCAAAGTGTACATCAAAATAAAATGAAATATGCGAAAAATAACATTAAAAAAGCAGCCTTAAACTTGCAAACACTTTACGATATAACAAAACCACATCCTGAACTTTTTCATGCAGGTTTTGTAGAGAATGCTGCTCAAGAGTTGGTTGAAGCAGCCTGTCTTTATAATATTATGACTGGGAAAGAACTTCCAGATCCTGATGAATTACAAACAACATATAGTAGTTATCTTATGGGCCTATGTGACCTAGTTGGTGAATTACGTCGTACAGCATTAGATAGTATCCGCAATGGGGAAAGTAAAAAAGCAGATGAATATCTTAATATGATGGAAGAAATATATGATGTAATCATTCGTTTTGATTATTCTTCAGGATTTATTCCAATTAAGAAGAAACAAGATATGATCAGAGGTCTTATTGAAAAAACACGAGGAGAGTTAGCCGTAGCAAGTTGTGAAAGACGAATTGAATATCGTACAAGTGAATTCCGTGGTATGTTAGATCGTGCAAATGGTGCCAAAAAAAAGCAAAAAAGGGCTAAAGGCGAAGAGAAAAATGACCTTGATATTGATGACATTTGGTAGTTTAAATACTAAACTCATTTTTTCTCCTTATATTCAATAGGAATGTTTATAAAATGTTTTTATATACTGCACAACCTACATGGCTTGTATATTATGACTCATATACAAATTGAAAATATTATCGCAAACGCTCAAATTTCAGAGTTAATTGATATCAAATTTTTATCAGAAAAAATCACTGACTGTAGCTATAATCCTTCAGAATTTAATGGTTTATCAATAAAATATGAAAAAGAGAACATTGCTGTGATTATTTTAGAGACGGGAAAAGTTGTTTGTACTGGTGCAAAAGAAATTTCTAATGCAGTTGAAAAAATTAAAAAAGTTGCTAATCAATTAAAAAAATTTGGTTTAAAAATTAAAAAAGATTACGAAATAAAAATTGAAAATATTACTGTAACAACAAATCTTAAAAAAGATCTTCATCTTGAAAATATTGCTAAAAACCTAATATTTCAAGAATTTGACTTTCACCCTGAGACTTTTCCAGGTTTAATATATAAAATGGATGATTTGCAAACAATTTTAATTATCTTCAACACCGGTAAAATTGTATGTACTGGTGCTAAAAATATTGATGATGCAACCAATTCAATTAATAAAATAAAAGAAAGATTTACATCAATAGGAGTTTTATAAAAAAATATAAGGAGGAAAAGTAATCTATGCCGGAAGTAATTGTTGAAAATATTGTGGCGTCTACATCTTTTGCAGATAAGCTAGATTTAGACGTAATAGCACAATCTTTAGAAGAAGCAGAATATGAACCAGAACAATTCCCAGGTTTAGTATATCGATTAAGCGATCCAAAAACTGCAACGCTTCTTTTTAGAAGTGGAAAAGCAAATTGCACAGGTGCAAAAAACCTTAAGGATGTAAAGAAAACAGTTGATATTATAGCAGATAAACTAAGAAAGCTTGGTGTAGAAGTCTACAAAGATAAAGAATTAAAAATTGTTATCCAAAATATAGTAGCCATTTCAGATCTTGGAACAGAATTAAACCTTAACGAAGTTGCAATGGGCCTTGGACTTGAAAATGTAGAATATGAACCTGAACAATTCCCAGGTTTAGTATACCGTATTCGTGATCCCAAAGTTGCAATGTTACTTTTTGGCTCTGGTAAAATTGTTTGCACTGGTGCACGTCAAACAGAAGACGTATCAAAAGCTGTTGAAAAACTCTCTCAAGAGCTCACATCCCTAGATCTTATTAAAAAATAAAAAAATATCAATTTTTTTTCTTAGAACAGCTTGAAGCAATAATTACAGATTGAACAGCAGCCATTGCAGCAGCAGTTTTAGAATTAGATGATTGAGCTTTAATATTTTTAACATATTCAACTACTTGATCAAGGATTTTATATCTTGGTATGAAACCAGTATTATAACTACCTTTAACAAACTGCTCATTATTCATAACAACCTGATGGAAGGGAATATTATGGCGAACACCGCTTATCTGAAACTCCCAAAGTGACCGCTTAACACGTGCAATGCATCTATTTCTATCTTCCGCCCAAACAATAAGCTTTGCAATCATACTATCATAAAATGATGGAATAATAAAACCTTGATAAACTCCAGAATCAATTCTAATTCCAGGACCAGAAGGTTCTGCGTAGTGAATTATTTTACTTGGTGCAGGTAAAAAATTATTTAGTGGATCTTCTGCATTTATCCTGCATTCTATCGCATGCCCTCTTGCTTTAATATCACTTTGTTCATATTCGAGTTCTAACCCCGATGCAACACGAATTTGTTCACGGGCTAAGTCTACACCAGTTATTACTTCAGTTATTGGGTGTTCGACTTGCAAACGAGTGTTCATCTCTAAAAAATAATATTTACCATCTTTAAACATAAACTCACAAGTACCCGCATTATAGTAACCAGCAGTTTTTGCAACTAAAACAGCTTGTGCGCCCATCTCTTCCCGTAATTTTGGAGTAAGTGCACAAGATGGTGTTTCCTCTATTAATTTCTGATGTCTCCTCTGGATAGAACACTCCCGTTCAAAACAATGAATTAAATTACCTTGCTTATCGCCAATAATCTGAAATTCAATATGACGTGGATCTTCAATAAATTTCTCAATAAAAACAGAGTCGTCACCAAAACTATTTTTTGCTAATTGTCGAACGTTATCAAGGGCTTTTTCTATTTGTTTTTCATCATCAACTTTTTGAATTCCTATACCGCCACCTCCAGCAGATGCCTTAAGCATAATAGGATAACCTATTTCATGAGCAATATTTTTTGCTTTTTCATGATCATAAATTGCTTCTGTAACACCAGGAACAACATGAACTCCTGCTTTAATCATTGATTTTTTTGAATCTATTTTTGACCCCATAAGTTTCATTGCTGATACCGGAGGACCAATAAACTCAATACTATTTTTATGACAAAGTTCTGCAAAATCATAGTTTTCTGCCATAAAACCATATCCCGGGTGAATTCCTTCAGCCTGAGTTTTTAATGCTACATCAATAATTTTTTGTTTCTGAAGATAAGATTGACTTGCTGGACTTGGACCAATATTATATTTTTCATCAGCATACTTTACAAAAAGAGCTTTTTTATCAGCCTCAGAATAAACTGCAACAGTTGTGATTCCTAATTCTTTACATGCTCGCATTATTCGAACAGCAATTTCACCACGATTTGCAATTAAAACCTTATTTAGCATTTTTAAACACCATTGTTTAAAGGATTTGCATGATAAGATCCCCGCTTGCTACTGAATTTCCTTCTTTTATAAAAATATCTTTAACCTCTCCAGATACTTCAGATTTAATCTCTTGTTCCATTTTCATAGCTTCAATAGTTGCTATTACATCCCCTGATTTTACTTTATCACCTTTCTTTACTTTAATGGAAAGAATTGTTCCTTGCATATTCGATTTAATTCCACCTTCAACATTTTTTGGTATACCGCCTGAATCATCTATAGTGGCCCCCTCAGCAACCAAAAAACCACCAGATGGGATTACTTTTACTTCAAAAGGTTCACCATCAACTTCAACTTCAAATTCAGTTGGAATTTGTGCAGGACTAGTACGTTTTTCAGGTGATTCTATCTCAAGCCATAATTGCTTAACTTCAGGAAAACTCTGTTTAACCATACTACGAGTTAAAGGATTATCTATTTTAAGTGGCAGTTGTTCAGATGTAAATTCGGCTTTAGCTTGGCCTTTTAAAAATTTAAGTCCGACTTGAGGATAAATACAATAGGTCATAATATTTTCATCATTTAGCTCTATATCTGATTGCTCTTTAAGTTCACTTTTACGTTGAGACCACATAGGTTTTAATAGATCAGATGGACGGCAATCAATTATCTCATCTTTCCATTTAGAACCAAGAACTTTTTTCAAAATATTTTGATTTATTGGAGCAGGTGATTTACCATACATTCCTTTACAATAATCCTTGGTTTCCTTTGTAATAACTTTATAGCGCCCATGAAGTACATTCATAACTGCTTGAACCCCAACAACCTGACTTGTAGGTGTAACTAATGGCGGATATCCTAACTCCTTGCGAACACGAGCGGTTTCTAATAATATTTCCTGGTATTTACCATGAGCTCCTTGTTCCTCAAGTTGAAATATTAAGTTACTTAGCATACCCCCAGGAACCTGATGAAGTGTAACACTTGGATCAACTTTAAGGGCATTAAACCTATGTAGGTGTCTATATTTATGCCATATTCCAAGGAAATATTTACGAATCTCAATAAGTAATTCTAAATTATAACCAGTTTCCCATTCAGTATCCTTTAAAGCAGCAACAACGGACTCTGTTGCAGGAGCAGCTGTTCCTCCACTAATTGAACTAATTGCTGTATCTAAAATATCCACACCTGCCTCAGCAGCACGTTGATAAGCCATTCCCGTCATTCCACTAGTATAATGACTATGAAGATCAATTGGTATTTTTATACCTTCATCTTTCACACCTATAATTATATCATATACTCTCTGTGGTGTAATCATACCCGCCATATCTTTTAAACAAAGAGTGTCCGCACCCATCTTTTCTAGCTTTTTAAAATTTTCAACAAAATAATCAACAGTATGGACAGGTGATATTGTATAGCTTAAACAAGCTTGTACATGTCCACCCTCATTTTTTACTGATTTCATTGGTATTTCCAAGTTACGAAGATCGTTTAAAGCATCAAAAATTCGAAAGTTATCAACACCATTCTTTTTTGCAAGAAAAATAAATTTTTTAACAATATCATCAGGAAAATTCCGATATGCAACAATGTTCATTGCACGCTCTAGCATTTGCATCGGTGTATTTGGCATTGCTTTTTTGAGTAATCTTATTCTTTCCCAAGGATCTTGATTGAGATAACGTATACATACATCAAATGTCGCACCACCCCATACCTCAATTGAGAAATATCCAACTTGATCAAGTTTATCTGTAATAGGTAACATATCCTCCGTTCTCATACGAGTAGCAAGCATTGATTGATGTGCATCTCTTAATATCATTTCGTGGAGCATAACCATATCTTCTACCTCCAATCCCTTAACAATTATTTATTTTACTTAACTTTGGTATCTCAAATGCGAAATGGTATCTAATTTACCTACTTAAGAATGTTGGATATAAAATAAAAAAAATAATTTTATTTTCTTATTAAAAGTTTAGGAATAAAGTTTATTAATAGAATTTTTTATCTCCATAGTTTATAAATTTAATTTAAGGGGTATAATATTGACAAAAAAAATTATAGTTTTTATAAATTTATCTATATTAATTATTTTTGCTTTTACCAATATAAATATATCCGCACCAATACCTGGTCAAATTTATGAAGAGAATTCATCAATTATTTATCGAAATGTAACAGTATATGCTCCTGCTGTAGCAAGTACTGATCAAGGTTATATTGGTGTTATGTCTACTATTACAGTTACTATACAGAGTAATGGAAGTGGTAAGGTTTTTGTTGATACACTTCCTTTGACACAAGTTGATATGCAAGGTTCTGCACGTCTTGCAGTAAAAGTTGCTAGTGCTCTAGTAAAAAATGATGCTAATTGTAGTATTAATCCTGGTTCTTTTGATTATTTTTTTGTTGTTCGTACTAATTCACCAGTTATTGGAGGACCAAGTGCTGGAGGTATTATGACTGTTGCAACAATTGCTCTTCTTGAGAATTGGTCTTTAGATGAATATACCATCATGACAGGCATGATTAATCCAGATGGAAGTATAGGTCCCATTGGTGGTATTCCATACAAAGTTGATGCAGCAAATAACGTTGGTGCAAAACGTTTTTTAATTCCAAAAGGTCAATCAACTTATCTTGAAACAATACAAGAAATTACAACAAATAACGGCTGGACTCAAACACAGATTAGAACTGTTACAAGAAGTATTGAAGATTATATAAAAAACAAAGGGTATAGTATAGAAATAGTTGAAGTAGAAGATATTAATCAAGCAGTGAAAAATTTTACAGGATATAATTTTTCACCTTTTGTATCTGAGGGAGAAATCAAAAATGATGAATATAACACTGCATTTATGACTCTTTCAAATTCTTTACTATTAAAATCTCAAGAACTCTATACCTCATCAAGTGATTTATTTAATAATTCACGTTCTAATATCCCAAATAAAATTTGGGATTGGAACCGATTCACTTGGATTTATCATCGTAGTGATATAGAAAATGAACTAGATAGTGTAAAATTTTTAATTGAAGAATCAAAAACATGGTTTAATCGTGAAATGTACTATACTAGCACAACTAAATCATTTTTATCTCTAATTAAATCTCGTTATGTTCAATTTGTATGTAATTATTTTAGTACACCTGAAGAATATAGACCTACTTATGTCGAAAATCTTATTGATGAAATAAACCTATTTTGTCATGGAAAAAATACTGAGGCAAGAAATATTGGAATAAACGGTTTTGTATCTTTGCAGTGTGTGGGTGGTGCACAGAAACGTGCATCTGAGGCAGATGATTATTTAACAAATGCTTATAATAGTTATAAAAATGGCGAATATCTATCTTGTTTAGATTATCTTGCAAAAGCAAAAGAACGAAGTGAGAGTGTCGGTTGGTGGCTTAATATAACAAGATATTTTAATGAATCAAGTACCATTAAAACGTCTGATATAAATACTATTGCTCTTGAATATATTGAAGAAGCTCAGCAAGCGATAACATATTCAAGTATTATAATAGATGAAATGAATTCTAATTCTAACTACCTTTATGATGCCCAAAACATGCTAGAGAAAGCAAGAACTGAAAGAAAAAATGGTTACCCCGCAGCAGCACTTTTTGAAGCACTAGACGCAATAACAAAAGCAAATCTTGAAATAGAAACAATAGGTATTAGCAGCAAAGATGACTATAAGGAGAAAATTGATAGAATTAATATTAGTACGTATTCAAATATATTAAAAAGTGTAGGTTATGGCATTAAACCTGTTCTACCAGTTTGTTATTATGAATATGCTGAAAGCCTTCTTGATGAAGAGGATCTTACAACATCGCTTTTTTATTATCGCTTTAGTGGTATGATCGCTGGTGCTCTTAGTTTTACTAACGTTAGCAAAGGAACTATTTCTTCAAGATATGAAGGGGTTCCTAAAATAAATTTACCAATTCAAATTACAAATATTTTTTCACGATTAGGTACAATATTAATAGTTTTTATTTTAGGTGGAATTATGGGATTATGCCTTGGTTTGTTAATAGCTTTATTGTTAAACAATAAACCAACAAAAAATGTTGTTATAAACAAAAAAGAAAAAGGAAATTATAAAAGTTACAAGGGCTATAGATATCCAAATAATGAGATTCCAAGGAGTATAAGGGATTATTACAGAAAAAACAAATAATACTACATTCAAATATTGATTTAATATAATATGAAAATAAAAGGCAAATTTATAGATGAAAAAATAATCATTGAAAAACCAAAAGATATAGGCAGACTTTATAACAAAAGTCATTTTGGTAATTCCATTAGTGGGAACAAACTTGAACTTGACCTTATTGAAAGCTGCTATTTACTTGATGAGGATAAAATTAGTTTAACAAAAGATAAAGAAAAAATCAATTTTGAGGGGCTTATAGATATTACCTCAAGAAAAATTTTAGATTTTGATATAAAATATATTGTTTTTAAGGATCTTAAAAACAGAGGGGTTTCAATAAAACTTTTTAATGATCTAAATGGAATTACTTTTAGAGATTTTAAAAAAGAATTTTTTATCTGCGTCTTCTCAGAGAGTGACTTTTTTAATATAAAAAAAACGATTAATATTATCTCAAAAGTGACAAAAAAAAATTTTAAACTTTGGTTTGCAATAGTTGATTTTGAAGGTGATGTTACATATTATGATGTTTCAATTATCAATTTTAAAGGTATTAATAAAAAAGGCAGGTATTTAAAAAACAAAGGATTGTTATATGAAAATTCAGTTATTATTTTTAATAAAAAACTAAAAGATAATCTGTTCCAAAAAGAATTTTTTGGTAAACCTTTTGGTAGTGGATTACGTCTTTCTTATGTCGAAAGTTTATATCTTTCAGATGAAAATATATTGGAAATAAAAAATAATGAAGATAGAAATATTTCTCGTGAGGATTTTATTAATAAAATAAAATTGATGGACCCAGTTTTTAATGAGCGATTTAAGGTATATTATGATTTAAAAAAACGTGGACTTATAACCAAAACTGGTTTTAAATTCGGAACAGATTTCCGCTGTTACACAAAAAATCCTGATGAAATTCATGCTGAATATTTAGTTCATATTATAGCTGAAAAATTTAAAATAATTTGGTCTGAAATGAGTCGTGCAATTAGACTTGCTCATTCTGTGAATAAAGAAATCATTTTTGCTTGTGTTGAAAAAAACAAAATTGAATATATAAAATTTGGTCGTTTAAGACCATAATTTTTTTATAATATATTTTTGTTTTATGTTATATTTTATTAAATTGGGGAGAAAAAAATTATTATGTTAAAATTACGTTGGCATGGGCATTCTTGTTTTGAAATTACTAATCATAAAACAATAGTTACAGATCCGCATGATGGAAAAAGTATTGGAATACCTGCACCAAGTGTTCAAGCAGATATTATAGTTATTTCTCATGATCATTATGATCATAACAGTGCAAAAACCGTTAAAAAAAATGATAGTAAAGTTATTACTGATGGTCGTAAGAGTAATATAGACAATGTTGAGATTTATGGAATAAATACATTTCATGATGAGGAAGAAGGTGCCAAACGGGGTAAGAATATATTATTCAAATTCATATTAAATAACATCACTTTCTTCCATCTTGGAGATCTAGGTCATGATCTAGATGATGATACAATATCAAGAATCGGAAATATTGATGTTTTATTTATACCAATTGGTGGAACTTTTACAATTGATGATAAAAAAGCATGGAATATTATTAATAAGATCAAACCAAAAATTATTATTCCTATGCATTATAAAATAGGAGGTCTTTCGCTACCAATATCAGGAATTGATACCTTTCTTGAACAAAATCCTTTTAATCTAATTCATGTAGGTAATGAAATAAATATTGAAAAAGAAGATTTACCTGAAGAACCTGAGGTTTGGGTTTTTACTCTTTAATTATCAAATATTTCAATATTTATACAATTAGGTGGTATTTTTCCCTTTAAACCATTAATCATATTTTCTGCAACAATAATTGCCATCTTAGTTCTTGTTTCAGCTGTTGCAGATGCAGAATGAGGTTGTAAAACAACATTCTCAAGCTTTAAAAGTTCTTTATTTATCTCGGGTTCGTGCTCATAAACATCAAGACCTGCACCAAAAATCCAGTTATTTTTTAGAGCTTTTACAAGAGCTTGTTCATCAACTATAGGGCCCCGAGATGTGTTAATTAATATCGTTGTTTTTCCCATCATTTTTAATTGTCTTTCGCTAATTAAATGATGAGTATCATGTAAATATGGTAAATGCACAGAGATAAAATCCGATTCTTTTAATAATCTATCTAATTCTACTTTTTTTGCAGATAATTCATCTTCAAGCTTTCGATTTCTTAAATTATCATAATATAAAACATTCATTTTAAATCCCTTACTCTTCAACGCAAAAGCTGTACCAATACGACCAGTTCCTATAACACCAAGAGTTTTAGCAGTTATATCTCGACCATGCATAAGCAGCGGTGCCCATCCTTTAAACTTTCCTTGTCTTGTAAATTTATCAGCTTCTACAATACGACGGGCCACTGAAAAAAGTAATGCCCAGGCCATCTCTGCTGTAGTATCAGTTAAAACATTTGGTGTATTAGTAACAATTATTTTTCTTTTTGTAGCTGTTTTAACATCAATATTATCATAACCAACAGCATAATTAGAAATAATCTTAAGTTTTGGTTCTGAGTTTATCACCTCTTTATCAATTACATCAGTAAGCAAACAGACGAGGCCATCTTTATTTTTTAATCCTTTTATAATTTCTTGTTTTGATAAAACTCTATCATATGGATTTATCTCTAACTCATGATTTCTTTCTAGCAGATTTAAACCTTGTATAGGGATTTTTCTTGTTACAAATATTTTCATAAAAGATATGAATATTAAAAGGTTTAAAAAAATTTGTAAAAAACTTTCAAAAATATATATTAAAAAAAATTTTTATATAGAAATTAACTCATTTTTTAATTTGATTTTATATCTTTGCATAAAAGATTGTTTTAGCCTTATAAAAAGTTAACATAGATTACTTACCACATAAATAATAACTTTATTTAAAGATACGTCTAATTTATATTTTTCACCCATTTTAAAAATTACTCCATTAATGTTATCGATTTCAGTTTTACTATCATTTTGAATGCTCTGAAGCATTGAAGAAAAATTCTCTCTTGTATCAAAAATAACTTCTTTCGTTAAATTGAGAACATCCTCGTAAACAAGATTAAAACCGCAGGCATTTGCAACTTGGACAGATTCATAACAAATTTTTTCCATTAATTTTTCTAAAATTGGATTTTTTAAAATATAACCATTTTTACATTTAAAAATACAAGTTATCGGATTTATAACTGAGTTTACCACACCTTTAGTCCAAATATCATACATTATATTGGTAGAAACCTTAGTTTTAATTCCTGATAAATTAAATAAATCAACTAACTTTTGCTCAAAAAAAGAGTTTTTTACCAAAGCTCCAATAGTAGTTTTACCGATACCTGTATGTATAATAACACCAGGTTTATAAAAAACAGAACCATGAGTAGTGATACAAACAAATAATTTCTTTTTATCCATTATTTTTTCAATTTTTTCAATATTATCAAGACCATTTTGTATCGACATAATAAAAGTATTTTTATCTATGATTTTTTTAATTTTTTTTACAGCATTTTCTGTATCATAGGACTTAACTGAGATGATAACAAGATCTGGTGAAAACAAAATATCCTCAAAATTTTCAAATGCTGAAATTTTAATATTTTTTTTTGTTTTGCCTTTAATTATAAGACCTTTTTTCTTTATCTGCTCAATATGATTTTTTCTGCCAATTAAAAAAACATTATTATTTTTAGCAAGTATACCTCCAAATAATGAACCTATTGCACCTGCTCCAAAAATAACTATATTCATAATTACAAATCTATCTCCTTATTTTTCTCTTGGATTAAAGCTTCATCCATAATAATTAAAGGATGTAATATAGGGACTTTAATACAATTTTTTAATTTTCTGATTTCTTTTAAAATATAAGAATAATCTTCTGACAAAAAATAATCAGTTATAACTGCTTCACAACCATAATCAAGAATAATGTTGTTAATAGTTTTATAAAAAGAACTTTTCTTACAATAAATTATTTCGAAGTTGTAATACCATTTTTTAGTAAAATTTTTAATATGTTTTATAACTTCTTTTTCTAAAGTTAAAAAAACTGGAATACAACCTCTACGCATCATGTACCATGTAGCGAGAAATTTATAATCCCTTGATTGAACAAGAGATAGTACTTTTCCTTGGGAACCAAGAGGTAAACCACCAGGTCCAAAAAATTTTTCAAAAAAGAAAAAAGCTTTATTTTGTCTAATTTCTATAAATAGTTCTATATCTGGACATGTAAGATTTACTTTTGCATTTGTTTGTTTTACTATTTCATTACCTAATATTATAGCAACATCTTGACTTGTGTAATTATGAATTCCTTCACGTTTTACTTTTAAAGCAAAAGAAATATCTTTATTAATTTTATCTTTTATTACTTTAATAACAAATTTTTTCATGGAATCAATATTATTATTTGTTTGAAAACAAGGACTAATTGATTTAATCCCAAATATTTTCTTTAAAATCTTAATAGTTTTTTTGATCTTTTTTGTATAAATGAAAAATCTACCGCGGGTTCTATAAATATTAAAGATAATGTTTTCTTTTTTTAAAATATAATTTATATTATTTCTTAGGATGTTTTCAAATATTTTTCGGGTAAACTTTGCTTTCAGTCCTATTTCACTATATCTGACTATTATTAAATTAGGTTTCACAAAACTTCTAAATCAAACAATATTACATTAATATTGCTAGTAAAATAATATATTTTAATAGAAATATTTATTTATAGAAAATTAAATCAATAAATGATAGTCTGAGGTAGATAAAATCGTCAAACGTGAACTCTGGAATACAAGATTTGCTTTTATTATGGCAGCAGTAGGTTCAGCTGTTGGCCTTGGAAATGTATGGAGGTTTCCTTACGTTTGTTATGAAAATGGAGGGGGTGCTTTTCTTATACCCTACTTTATAGCATTATTTACAGCTGGGATACCATTAATGATTTTAGAATTTTCTGTGGGTCATTGGGCTAAAAAAGCACCTCCTGAATCTTTTAAAAAAATTAATAAAAAATTAGAATGGTTTGGATGGGCGTCAACATTACTGCCTTTTACAGTAGCAATATATTATATTGTAATTATGGCGTGGTGCTTTTCCTATATGATTTATGCAATAGATTTAAGATGGGGTATGCAGGCAGAATTATTTTTTAATAATTTTCTGGGAGATACAGGAAGTCCAATAATATTTGGGAAAATTGGAATACCAATAATATTAGGTCTTATAGCAGTATGGTTATGTATATTTTTAATATTGTACAAAGGTGTTAACAGAATAGGTAAAGTAGTTATTATATCTGTACCGCTTCCTTGGATACTGTTAATATTACTTACCATTAGAGGAATGACATTACCCGGAGCATTGGAAGGTATCACATACTATCTTACACCAAATTTTTCAAGTTTAGGAAATGTTAATGTTTGGCTTGCAGCATATGCACAAGTATTTTTTTCAATAGGAGTTGCACAAGGTATTATGATTACCTATGCAAGTTTCTTAAAAAAGAAATCTGATATTAATAATAATGCTTTCATTGTTGCACTTGCTGATGCTGGAACTTCATTTTTAGCTGGTTTTGCTGTTTTTAGCGTAGTTGGATATCTAGCAATGACCCAAGGTATTGGAATCCAAGCACTAGCTTCAAATATCGCAGGTCCAAATCTTACATTTGTTACTTATCCAACGGCAATATCTTTATTTCCTTTTGCGGCTGCTTTTTTTGGATTGATATTTTTTGTAGCGCTTCTAACTTTTGGAATTGATTCAGCGTTTTCAATGATAGAACCAATATCTGCGGCAGTTCATAGTAAGTGGGGAATCTCAAAATTAAAAGTGACAGGTATATTTTGTGTAACTGGGCTTATATTTAGTTTAATTTTTGTGTCCGGAAACGGCTTTCACCTTATCGATCTTATTGATCATTTCGTAACTAATTTTGGTTTGGTATTAATCGGTTTAATAGAGTGTATTATCTTTGGCTGGGCTTATACCATCTCAAAATTAAGAGATCATGCCAACCAGACATCTGATATAAAAATTGGTAGATGGTGGGATATTTTAATAAAATACATAATACCCTGTGTATTGATAATAATACTAGTGGTTGCAGTATTTGAAAATATTACTAATCCATATATGGATTATCCTTCATGGATTATTATAATAGGAGGAATTCTTCCGATATTGTTATTATTTATTATTTCAATTATATTGATGAAACTTAAAAGCAGAGAAGGAGATGAAGCTTGATGCTACCTATTTCAGCTATTATCATGTTTATATTTGGCGCTACAATATGTTATGGTGGACTTGCATACTTTATTTTTAGAGCTATTAAAAAATAATTTAATTTTAAGTAAACTACTTTTGTTTAAAAAAATATAACTAAAATATTTCCTTATTAATTATATGAATTAAATATTAGTTAAAATTTCTTTTTCAAATAACTTTATTTGATATAAATAATTTTTATCTATTTCAAATTCGAAATCATAAAAAATATCTTTTAAAATAAGTTGTGCAGCAGGAGCAACTCCAAAATCATATCGTTCTTTAGGGTATTTCAAAGCATTAATTATTTCGTTTTGGGTTATTTTCCCCATACCTAATTTCTTGACTGCTGATATAATTCTTCTAACTTGATTCCAAAGAAAATTTTTTGCAAAAAAATCTATTATTATAAATTTATTAGATTTTCTAACTAGGATATTATCAATTATACGAACGGGATTCTTGTCTTTTTCGATTCTTGCAAAATTAGAAAAATCATGTTCACCTGTAAAAAAAGATAATACTTTTATTATTTTTTCGTAATTTAGTTTTATAATATCTAGATAATATCTATATTGTCTATAATCAGCATATCTTGGATAAAAATCATCATCCACAATTTTATAACCATAATATAATATTTCCTTATTTTCCTTATTTAAACTGTTTAAAATTTCACTTGGGAGAAAATTAGTATTAAATGCAATGACACTACCCAAGGATGAAACGCCCTTATCAGTTCTACTAGCTGAACGAAAAACTGATTCTTCAGGATTTATTATTAATTTATTTTCTGTCAGAGTCTTAATTATTTTATCTTCTACTGTTTTTAATTTTGGTTGTCGTGCATATCCATAGAAATTCTTACCATTATATGCAAACTTTAAAGCAACTCTCATCACAATCATATATAAAAAAATTCTTTAAAAAGATAAAACATATTACTCCTCAATATAATTTCAAGAGAAAATATTTCATTAACCATCTTTTTAAATCCTATTGGTAATTAATTATTTTTATAACGATAGTAAAAACAAAATATCTTTATTTTATATTCAATTTTGGAAAAAGAAACAATTTATTATCTACTTTTATTACTTGAATTTTTTCTGTTTTATATTCAATCTCCTTTGGTTTTTTAACAATATGTATATCATAAGTTTTTTCATCCATCAACTGTAATTCATCATTTCTCTGACTAACTATAATCATATCTAATAATAAGTTTTGACCACCTAGTATTCTAGCTTTTTCTAATTTTTTTGGATTGACTGAAGTTTCCTCCAAAGTCGATAAATTTATTATTTTTACTTTATTTGAATGTAGTTTTTTTATTTGATAATAATTATCTTCAATTTGTATAAAATCTCCTTTTTTGTATGAAGGAATTCTAACTAAATAAGTCATCTTATATACTTGTTTACTATCCTTCATCCCTATATTTGTTGATGACTGTTTAATATAACCACCATATTTATCTAAAAGCATTTTTGAAATATTAAATGCTGCATTTTTATCACTTATATAAAAATCTAATCCACCATGTTCTTCTGCAATATCTGCTATAAAAAGAGCTCTATTTCCTTTTATTTGCATGCTTTCAACTACAGATATAACTGTTGTCTTTATATTATTAAGTTCTTCTTTAGAAAACTTACGCTTTTCTGTTCTTACTTGTATTATTGCTTCATGATATCCGCCAAATTGTCTCGAACATACTTCACAAATTTTCTTTTTAAGTCGAACAAGTAAATTATGTTGTTCATTGATTTCTTTTTCTTCTATTAAACCTGAAATATGTACTATGCATTCTAGACCCTGTGATGACTTATTATTTTCTATAGTTATATTGACTTTTTGTAGCTCATTACTAATTTTAAAATTATTTTTTACAATTCTTTGTAGAATATCCTCTAAAAGATCATTCGTCCAAATATTTTTATATTTGTATCCTTGGCAGTTTACACATACAGATAAATCTAATGTTTCTGAACCTTTTGAAAATTTTTTATTCTTAAGGTAACATTTTAGACATACACCATCTTTGTATATTTCGTCCTCAATTCCACATTCAACACAAAACATAATTTGATACCATTTTTAATAGGATTATATAATCCGTATATTATAAGTATTGAGGTTGTAATATCAGGTTAAGTGATTTTATTTTGGCTAATATTAGAACCGCTTCGTTTAAAGATTTAAAAGGAATAACAAAAATTTATAACCAGATGATTCTCAATACGGTTGCAACTTTTGATATCGAACCGAAAACTTTTAAGGAGCAAAAGAAATGGTTTAAAGAACATGGAGGTAAATATCCAATAATTGTTGCAGAAATTGATAAAGAAATAGTTGGTTTCGCATCACTTAGTAAATATTCTATTCGTTGTGCATATTCAGATACAGCAGAATTATCAGTTTATGTGAAAGAAGAATATCAAGGAAAAGGTATTGGAAAAAAGTTAGTTAAAGAAATTGTTGAAGAAGGAGAGAAAACAGGTCTTCATGCAATAATTTCAAGGATTGTAAATGGTAATAAAAAAAGTATTTATCTACATGAAATTGTAGGTTTTAAATACATTGGAACATTAAAAGAAGTTGGATATAAATTTAATAGATTATTAGATGTTTATCTGATGGAAAAAATTTTAAAAAAATAGTTTTTTTATTTTTTTATTTCTTTAAATCCTAGTTCAAATGCTTTTTTGTTTATATCTATATATTTCCCTGGGACACTTTCAAGAATAGCCTCAAGTAAAATATTTGGTTTAAAAGGTAAAACATCTATTCCTGCAAGAGCACCTAACATAACTACATTTTTTGTAATTTCAGCACCTGCTTCTTTTGCCAATTTTACTGCATCAATTTTGTATAGTTTCCCATATTTTTTAAGTTCTTTGAAGATTGTTTCAAGTTCAGGATATTTTTCATCACCTGTAGCTACGGTAAAAGGAATAATTGGTATTATATCTGTTATAATCTTAGTTTCTTTATTTGTATAATTAATGTAGCGTAATGCTTCAGAAGGCTCCATGCTAAGAACCGCGTTTGCAGAACCATTTGGGATAAGTGGTCCAGATACATCTCCTAGTCTTACAGTACAATTTACGCTTCCTCCACGTTGTGCCATACCATGGACTTCTGAGACAAATACATTAATATCAGCATTAACTGCTGCTTTTCCAAGAATTTTTGCAGCAGTAATGACACCTTGACCACCAACACCAGTTAATAATATGTTTATTTTTTCTTTCATTTCTTTTCTTCTCCTTTATATATTGCTCCAAAAGGACAAATTGTTGCACAGTTACCACAGCCATTACACTGTTGCTCATCAATTTGTATAATGTCATCTTTACCAAAGTAGATTGCAGGACAACCGAATTTACCTATACAAGTTTTACATCTACGACATATTTCTTGATTTATTTGATAAAATGATATTTTTTCACCACGTTTAATTTTATTTCTATTCTCAAGAAGAATACAAGGGGATTTACTGACAATAACTGATGTGCCTTTAAAGTCCAATGCTCTTTTAAATGCCTCGGTGGTCTCTTTAATATTATTTGGATCTACAATTTCAACATTTTCTACACCACAACCTTTGCAGACATCCTCAACAATTATTTTTTTTGCAGGTCGACCCATGCCATCAAAATCTGTACCTGGATGAGGTTGATGACCTGTCATTGCAGTAGTTCTGTTATCAAGAATAGTTATAACTACGTCATGCTTATGATGAACTGCATTAACAACTGGTGGAATACCTGAATGGAAAAAGGTGCTATCGCCCATAAAACTAATTATTTTTTTATCTGTTGCAACAGCTAGACCACAAGCAGTACCTGCGTTACTACCCATGCATAGAAGAAGATCTGCCATTTCAAGTGGTTTAGCCCGTCCAAGAGTATAACATCCGATATCTGTTGGATAAATAACATCTTTAGGTTGGGCTTTCTTTGCGGCATAATATGTTGCACGATGTGGACAACCTGGGCAAAGGGCTGGAGGTCTACTAGGAAGTTTTACTTCACTTATTTTTGGATTTATATATGGATTTTTTACTTTGAATATTTTAGAAAAAGCCTCTGCTACAATATCTGGGGTATATTCAAATAAACGAGAGAAATGACCTGAAGATTTATCATAGAATTCCACTTTAGCATTTAATTTATATGCAATAACCTTTAATTGGTTTTCTAAAATAGGTTCAAGTTCCTCTACAATAATTATTTTTTTACAGGATTTAATGAAGCTTTCACACATTTTTTTAGGTAAAGGATTACTCATTCCAATCTTTAAAATTCTAACATCAAGTTTCAACTCCTCTGCTACTTCTTTTACATAATTATATGAAACACCAGATGTTATAATTCCCCAAACAGAAGTTTTCCCAATTTTTATTATTTTATTAAACTCTGATTTTTCACTTAATTTTTCTGCAATATTTAGCATTTTAAGTAGTTCAGGATGTCGAGCTCGAGCAATAGCTGGTGTTGTAACCCACATAGGATTTTTTTCAAAATGACCTATTTGTCGTGGTTTTTTTATTTTTTTAAGCTCTATACTACTACGAACATGATTAAGTCTTGTAGTAGTTCTTAGAAGTATTGGTGATTGAAGTTTTTCTGAGATTTCAAAACCAATTCTTGTCATCTCTTTTGCTTCATGCGGAGTTGAAGGTTCAAGCATTGGTGCTCCTCCGAAAAGCGCATAATAACGATTATCCTGCTCATTTTGTGATGAATGACAAGATGCATCATCTGCTGAAATAATTATATGGCCGCCTCGACAACCTAGATACATATAGGTCATAAAAGTATCACTTGCCACATTTAAACCAACATGTTTCATACATGTTAGTGCTCTTAAGCCGGATATCGCTGCTGCACCTGCTACTTCAAGTGCTACTTTTTCGTTTACTGAATATTCGAAATAAAAGCCTGGATCTTTTTTTTGTTTAGTAAAATGTTTTGCAATATTAGAAAAAGTATCTGCAATTTCAGAGGAAGGTGTACCCGGATATGTTGTTACAGCATCTACTCCTGCTTCTATTGCTCCACGGGTTATTGCTTCGTTTCCAAGAAGAAGTATTTTCTCACCAGGTTTATTTTTTATTATTTCCATTTTTTCAACCCCAGTATAAGTAGTTTAAATAACAGTAGTACCGGAGCATGGTAAAAGAGTGAAGCATATAAAATTATCTGAATCATATGGAGAAAAAAGAGTAAAACTTTTATAAAATATTATACTTTTAATGTAATAAGATTGGTTGGTTTGTCGAAAGATTTATAAATGAAAACTTGGTTCTAATCGAGACTAAAAAAATAAATCAAAGATAAAAACGGAGAGGAAAAATTATGACAGAAAAAGTTATTAATCCAGACGAAAACACAATATTTGTTGGAAACAAACCACCAATGAGCTATGTACTTGCTGTAGTTACACAGTTCAACGGAGGGTCTGATGAAGTAATAATTAAAGCCCGTGGCAGAGCAATTAGCCGCGCGGTAGATACTGCAGAAATAGTTAGAAACAGATTTGTGCAAAACGCAAAGGTAAAAGATATTAAAATTGGAACAGAGAGCATTACAAACGAAGAGGGGCGCAATTCGAACGTTTCTTCTATAGAAATATCTTTAACAACAAAGAAAAAGGCCTAGAAAAAAACTGATACAACGACTTTGCATTTAAATTCAAAAAAATCGATAAGCAATAGTGTTGTATCTTTCTTTTTATTTTTGTTTAAATTTAATAATATTTTAATTATTTAGATAAAGCAAAATGATTTAAATCTTAAAATATATTCACCTTGCCTGTTGATAGGGATGGTTAATTATATTATTGTAACAGGCGGGGTTATTTCTGGTTTGGGTAAAGGAATTACAACCGCTTCAATCGGTAAGATTCTGCAACTTCATGGGTACAATGTTACAGCAATAAAAATAGATCCATATATGAATTTTGATGCAGGAACTCTTAGACCTACTGAACATGGAGAAGTCTGGGTTACTGAAGATGGTGGAGAAATTGACCAAGATTTAGGACATTACGAACGTTTTTTAGATATAAACATCTCCAAATTACAAAATATTACCACAGGACAGGTTTACAATGCTGTAATAAATAAGGAACGTAAAGGTAAGTATCTTGGAAAAACTGTACAACCTATACCTCATGTTACTGATGAAATTAAAGAGAGAATTCGTTTTCCTGCAAGCCAACATAATTTAGATTTTGTATTAGTGGAAATTGGTGGTACTGTTGGTGATTATGAAAACGTTTTATTTTTAGAAGCTGTTCGTCAGATGAAACATGAAGGGGATAAGGTTATTTTTATTCATGTGACATATGTTCCTATGCTTGATGCTCTTGGTGAAGCAAAAACTAAGCCTACTCAACATTCTGTAAAATTACTTCGTGAAATAGGTATAATGCCTGATTTTATAATTACACGTTCAGAAAAAGCTTTGGATAATGTCCGAAGAAAGAAAATTGCTATGTTCTGTAATGTATCTGAGGAGGATGTTATCAGTAATGAAGATGTTGATAATATTTATGAGGTTAGTTTGTTATTTGAAAAGCAAAATCTTTGTAGGAAAATATTAAAAAAACTGAATTTAAGAAAAGATAAGAATAATCTTGAAGAGTGGGAAAAATTTATAAAAAAAATTAGTAGATTAAAAAATACAGTACAAATTGGTATTGTTGGTAAGTATTTTGATATTGGTACCTCACAACTCTCTGATAGTTATATTAGTGTAATAGAAGCTGTAAAGCATGCTTCATGGAATAACAATCTTATACCTGAGATTAAATGGATTGATTCAAAATCATTTGAAGTTGATCCAGTTAAACTGTCTAGTCTTGATGAATTAGATGGAGTTATTGTTCCAGGTGGTTTTGGTAATTCTGGTATAGATGGAAAAATTGCTACTATTCGTTATTGCCGCGAAAAAGGTATACCTTTTCTAGGTCTTTGTCTTGGTATGCAACTAGCTGTTGTAGAATATTCTAGAAATGCATGTGATTTAAGTAATGCTCACTCTACTGAATTTGATAAAAAAACACCGCATCCTGTAATTGATTTTATTCCAGATCAAGTTAAAATTTTACAAGAATCTAGATATGGAGCAACTATGCGACTTGGTGCATATCCTGCAAATATTAAAAAAGATACAATTATTTTTAAACTCTATGATTCTGTAAAGGTTTCAGAACGTCATCGTCATAGATATGAAGTAAATCCTCAATATGTTGAAAAACTTGAATCATGTGGACTTATTTTCCCGGGGAGAAGTCCAGATGGCATATTAATGGAATTTATTGAATTACCAAATCATCCTTATTTTGTTGGTACCCAGGCTCATCCCGAGTTTAAATCTCGTCCCTTAAAACCAGCGCCTTTGTTTGATGGATTTATTAAAGCAGCTAAAAAAAGAGCTTAGATATTTCCATATTTTTACTTTTTAAGTATTCATCGATGGTTCTTGCGGCTTTTTTACCGGCACCCATTGCAAGAATTACTGTTGCAGCCCCAGTAGCAATATCTCCTCCTGCGAAAACACCTGGAACTGTTGTTCTACCGTTTTCATCAGTTTTAAGATTTCCCCATTTTTCAGTTTCCAACTCTTTAAAGGATTGTGGAACGAGAGGGTTTGGACTCTGACCTATTGCTACAAGAGCTGTATCAATATCGATTGTGAACTCCGAATTCTCAATCGGAACAGGTCGCCTTCTTCCAGATTCATCAGGTTCTCCGAGCTCCATTTTTTTACATTTAACAGCCTTAACTTTTCCTTTTTCATCTCCTATAAATTCAATGGGATTTGTTAAAAGTTTGAATATTACTCCTTCTTCCTTTGCATGATGTATTTCCTCATTTCTTGCAGGCATTTCATTTTCAGTACGTCTGTAAATAAGATAGGATTTTTTTGCACCCATTCTAAGTGCTGTACGAGCACAATCCATTGCAACATTTCCTGCACCAAAAGTAGCTGCTTTATCACCAACAGTACAAGGAGTACAATGATTTGGAAAATCATATGCTTTCATCATATTTACTCTAGTAAGAAACTCATTTGCACTATATACACCATCAAGACTTTCTCCAGGAACATTAAGCCATCTTGGAAGACCAGCTCCAGTACCAATAAATACTGCATTATATTCTTTTAACAATTCTTGAACAGTTATTGTCTTTCCAACAACTACATCATAATTGATTTCTACACCAAGTTTTTTTATATAATCAACTTCAGCGTGAACAATTGCTTTTGGTAAACGAAATTCAGGAATGCCATACATTAAAACACCACCCGGTGCATGAAGTGCCTCAAAGACTACAACCTTATGACCTAACTTGGCTAAATCACCAGCACAAGTAAGACCAGCAGGACCAGCGCCAACAATTGCAACTTTCTTACCAGTAGGTTTTGCAATATTAGGAATTTTTACTCCTTTGTTTCTTTCATAATCAGCAATAAATCTTTCAAGTCGTCCAATTCCAACAGGTTCACCAATCTTTATAAGAGTACATTTACCTTCACACTGATTTTCATAAGGGCAAACACGCCCACAAACTGCAGGAAGACTACTTTTTGATTTTATGATTTCAGCTGCTTTATCAAAATTTCCATCAGCAATCTCCTTGATAAACTCCGGGATATCAATTTCAACAGGACATCCTTCAGTACAGGGTTTATTTTTACATTGAAGACAACGCTTAGCTTCTTCAATAGCTATTTCAGGTTGATAACCAAATGGGACTTCGTCAAAATTCTTAATACGCTTCTTTGGATCCTGTTCAGGCATCTTGTACTTTTCTTTTTTAACAGCCATCTATAGTTCAACTCCCGCAACCTTACAAGCATGCTCCTCTTCTTTTAAAAACCGTTTATTTCTTAGCATTAAGTTTTCAAAATCAACTTTATGTCCATCAAATTCAGGTCCATCAACACAGGCGAATTTAATCTCGTCGTTTACAGTTACACGACAGCCGCCACACATGCCTGTACCATCAACCATAATTGGATTTAGACTAACAATTGTTTTAATATCATATTTTCTGGTAAGATCAGCCACAACCTTCATCATAATTACGGGGCCAATTGCCCAAACAATATCGATTAGGGTTCCTTTGTCAATCAAGTTTTGTAAAACATTGCTTACAAAACCTTTAGTTCCTTTTGATCCATCATCAGTACAAATATGAAGTTCATCGCTCCATTCCTCGATCTCTTTTTCAAGCATTAGAAGTTTTTCATTTCTTGCACCAAGAATGCTAATAACATAATTACCAGCTTTTTTCAATTCTCTTATTACTGGGTAAAGTGGTGCTATACCAACACCGCCACCTATACAAACAATAGTTCCATATTTTTCAATTTCAGATGCAACACCCAGAGGTCCTGCAAAATTTAGAATTTTTTCTCCTACCTTCATTATTCCCAGTTGTTTTGTAGTTTTACCCACTTCCATAAAAATTATTGTAATAGTGCCTTTCTTTCTGTCGTAATCGGCAATAGTAAGTGGAATCCTTTCTCCATTTTCATCGATTCTTAAGATAATAAACTGACCAGCTTCAGCTTTTTTTGCAACAAGCGGTGCTTTAATTTTCATGAGTTTAACATTATCTGACAATACTTGTTTTTCCAATATTTCGTACATAATTTTCCCGCCTCAAAATGGTTTATTGCGGTTACCTGTATTTTGGAGAGTTTTTAAAAGTTTCTGATAGAAGAAAAACTTAATCATATTTTAGAACTAAAGCATGTCCTGTTCTTCCATTAAATTTAATAACAAGTGGTTTTTCAAGTCTAATATGTTTTACATAATCAAGTTCAATTTCAGCTTTTTGATAATTTAGCCATTCCCAATCGATAAAACTTTCACGAGGATTTAACGTCGTATTTATATATCCAATTCCTCGCGAAATTATATTTTGGAAGAAATGTGTTCCTTGTGTTGGTTTTATATTAAAATTTTTAAGAGCGGTTTCAACCATAACTTTAACATTTGAAATTTGACTCCAGGTAACAGGTATGCCTAACCATTTATCTTGAGTCCCCCATCGACCGGGACCAATTAAAATGTAATGAGTTTGCTTTTCTACTAATTTCCTGTTTATTTTACCAATTTGATCTGCAATTTTAATAGTTTGTGATGAATCAAATGAATTGGGTGGGACATATATAATATCATGAATGAAATTAAATAAACCATTACCAAGAGACTTAGTAGAATGGATTAGTACGTTTTCTTTTCTGGTTTCTTTTTCATGCCATGTAATATGATCCTGTTCTTGAGAAATAATAAGGGGCCTAATCTGTATAATTGCAAATGTTGGAGGTTTTTTATTATTGGGATCGATGTCTACTGCAAATTCAATTTCTACTGGATTTCCCATACTTTTTTGTCCTGCCTCAAGAATATCTTTCAAAATTTTTGCAAGGGGAAAAGTATTGAATTTAAGAATTCCTGCAAAAGTTATAAGATGCGGACCCTTTTTTGAAAAACTATCTCTTATCATGTGGTCATCTCTATCATAACTACTTGCAATATTATCAAGAACACCATCAACTACAATATCAGATATACTAATTTTTTCCAAAGTACTTTTTTCTTTCTCTGTAAGGGAAAAATTCTGCTTTTTTGTATTTAAAATATATAATTCACGTTGAGTATTTTCCATTATCATTTCAGGAGTTGAAAAGTCAGGTATAATTTCTGGATGATTTGGAGAAAATCTTAGGACTTTTTCACCTCCTACAACTGAATAACCAAGCCCAACTGCAACACTCACTATCCCCTCCTCTCTTCTTTGATATGAAACAGGATAATAATTGTAAGATTGTGCAACTCCTGAAAAAGTTGGGTAAAATCTACCATCATAATTGCTACCTATCAATTCTTGAATTATAACTGCCATTTTTTCTTCTTCAATTTTTGCCGAAGTTGATTCGATGTATGCTTTTGCCTCTTTGTAAAAAACGGATGCATAAACAAGTTTTATCGCATTGTTTAAATGCTCTAGTCGTTTGTTAATATCCTTATTACTATTTGGAAGCATATATGTTGAATACATACCAGCAAAAGGATAGTTCTGAGAATCTTCAAGAAGACTTGATGACCTTATTGCAAGCGGTTTCTTGAAGTGCTTTAAAACTATCGTGAGCTTTTGTTTTAAATCATTAGAGAGTTTCCCTTTAATAAAATGTTTTGCAATTTCACTATCGGGCATATCTTTATTGTTATTTACAAATGAGTAGAGCTTATTATCTGATATAAATCGATCAAATTCATCAGTACTAATAGCTACAGTACTTGGAACAGTTATTTTAATATCAGGGTATTTTTGATGCAAGTTATAACGAGATAAAAGTGTTCTGATAAATGCAATTCCACGTCCTTTTCCACCAAGTGAATCCCCGCCTACCTTTGTATATGAGGAATCAAATTCGAATTTTTGATGAATTAAATCAGTCATTACACCTAAGTGTCTTTCTCGACGACTTTCATTAAAGACTGCGACTAAGTATTTTCTCATTTCATCAAGTGTTTGAAAATCTGTAACTTTTTGAGGTCTTAATTTTCTAGCAAGTTTGAATTCACCTCGAGCCATGAGCCAATTTGAAAAATTATTACGATTAGCATGGAACCTTATTGATTCGATAGGTAATTTTTTTAAAATTTTTTCAAATTCTTTCAAGTTTGATGCGCGTGCAATTTCCTTTGTTCGTTTATGGTTTTTTTTGTCTGTTACTCTATTTTTATCTTCATTTATTGGAAGTAGAAAAACAAAGTCTCCAAATCCTAGGTGTTCTAATAGAAATTGATCAAAATCTTGCATAAGTGTTGGTGAGTTTTTGTTTATGAAAAAAACGCCCATTTCTTCCACTGTTTCTCTATTTTTTGGATTAGTGGATTGTAGCATTGCGGGAACAAAAGGATTATCTTTTTTTACATATTGTATTAAATCATAGCCTGCTTTAGGATCAAGTTTTCCATTTCTAAAAAAGTTAACATCTGAAATAATTCCAAGAATATAATTTTTATATTTTTTATAAAGTTCAATTCCTTCTTCATAGTTATTTGCTAGTAATATTTTTGGTCTAGCTCTTCTTCGTAGTAATCTTTGCATTTCGTTTAAATCATCTGAAATAGATCTTTGTGTTTGTTGTACGATTTCACTATATATTACCGGAAGCAGTGTTGAATAGTCATGTATTGAATCTTCGATAACAATTATTATCTGAACATTACCATTTATGGTATCGTATTTTACATTGATCTGATCTTCAACATATTTTACAATTGCAATAAAAAGGCTAGTATCGCCGTACCAGAAAAATGCCTTATTAATTCCTTCTTCGTTAACATGCTCTTGACATGTATGCAAATCTGCTGTATCAGTAGCTAGAATTATTATAGGTAAATCGGGGCATTCTTTTTTTATTTTTTTACCAAAATCAAATGGATTCATTCCAATGTTTTTTGACATTGTTATGACAAGATCATATTTACGTGTTTTAACCTTAGAAAGGGCTTCATCACCTGATGTTACATGTGTAACTCGTGGTGGAGAACTAAGAAGTAGATGTCTATATTCCTCAATTACTAATTCTGATATAAGTCCTTCTTCTTCAACAATAAATGCATCATAGAGGCTTGAAACTAGAAGGATTTCTCTTACTTTAAAAGGCATTAAATTATGGAATGCTTTGATTGTATGATCTAACCTACTTTCATCGTTTTTTTCTATCTTTGAAATATCAAGACAAGAATTTTCTGGTTCCATAATTTTCCTAATAATTTGAATAAATAACGGTGATAATAAGTTTTGGAATAAGAATAAAAAAGAGATGAAGTTAATTTTTATTTTTCTTTATACGAGCCCCTGGTCAAGCATTGAATCAGCAACTTTCACAAAACCTGCGATATTAGCTCCATTTACATAATTTATATATTTGTTTTCTTTACCATATTTTACACAGTTTTGGTGGATATTTTGCATAATCCAATGAAGTTTTTCATCAACTTCTTCACGGCACCATGCCATACGTAAACTATTTTGTGACATTTCAAGTGCACTTGTTGCAACACCACCTGCATTTGCTGCTTTACCAGGACCATAAAGTATTTTAGCTTCTTGGAATATTTCAATTCCTTCTGGTTCTGTTGGCATATTTGCACCTTCTGCAACACTAATACAACCATTATCAACAAGTGTCTTTGCTTCATTTTTGTTTATCTCATTTTGTGTTGCTGAGGGGAAAGCCATATCACATTCAATTTCCCATGGACGTTTTCCAGCTTCATAATTTACATTGAATTCATCAGCATATTCTTTGATACGTCCACGTCTAACATTCTTAAGTTCCATTACCCATGAAAGTTTCTTATCATCGATTCCATCTGGATCATATATCATACCTGATGAGTCAGAAAGAGTAACGGGTTTGGCTCCAAGTAGAAGTAGTTTTTCGACAGTATATTGTGCAACATTTCCTGAACCGGAAACTGTACAGACCTTTCCTTTCATTGCTTCTTTTCTTGTTTTCATCATTTCTTCTGCAAAATAGACACACCCATAACCTGTTGCTTCTGGTCTTATTAAGCTTCCCCCCCAGTTAAGCGCTTTGCCAGTTAAAATACCACTAAATTCATTTCTAATTCTTCTATATTGACCAAACAAATAGCCAATTTCTCGACCACCAACACCAATATCTCCTGCAGGGACATCTGTGTTTGGTCCGATGTGCCTGTAAAGTTCAGTCATAAAACTTTGGCAAAATCGCATTACTTCTGCATCTGATTTTCCTTTTGGATCAAAATTTGACCCTCCTTTTCCTCCACCAATAGGTAAAGTTGTAAGACTGTTTTTAAACACTTGTTCAAATGCGAGAAATTTTAAAATGCTAAGATTTACACTTGGATGAAGTCTAAGACCACCTTTATATGGCCCTATTGCACTATTCATCTGTATTCGATACCCACGGTTTATCTGGACTTCCCCCGTGTCATCCATCCATGGAACTCTAAACATAATAACACGTTCAGGCTCTGCTATCCTTTCTAAAATTTTTCCTTTTTTATATTTAGGATTTTTTTCAATAAAAGGCATTATACTTTCTGCTACTTCTTGAACAGCTTGATGGAATTCTTTTTCACCTGGGTTTCGTTCAATAATATATTCCATAAATTTTTCAACGTTTTTTTCCATAGGATTCCTCCAGTAATTTGGTGATTCTCGTATAAATATCCCTTATTAATACTTTGTTGTCAAAAATTATTAACTTAAATTATAAAATTTAAGTAGGTTTTAATAATTAAATTCTATTCCAAAAAGTAGATTTTATTTGCCATCTTAAATGAGGAGGTTAAGGATTGATGGAAAACAAGAGCTACACTAAAAAAGAAATTTTAGACATTATAAAAAAAGAAAAAGTTATATTTGTTAGACTACAGTTCATTGATATCCTAGGAATGCCAAAAAACATTGTCATTCCGCCAGAACGTTTAGACGAAGCTTTAGAAAAAGGTATTCCCTTTGATGGTTCATCAATTGCAGGATATGCAACAATTGAAGAATCGGATAAAATCGCATTACCCGATCCAAATAGTTTCATTATCCTCCCAGAAGAAATTGAAAAAAGAAAAACAGCAAAACTAAACTGTGATATATATGAACCAAATGGTAGGCGCTTTGAAGGTGATACAAAATATGCTCTAGAAAAAATGATTCAAAGAGCCAATAAAGTTGGTTATAAATTTAATGTTGGACCTGAATGTGAATTTTTCTTATTTAAAAAAGAAAATGATGAATATGTCACTATTCCAAACGATGCTGCAGGTTATTTTGATTTATCACATCGGGATCTCGCAGAAGGTGTACGAGCAGATATATGCCTAGCATTAGATGCATTGGGTATACAAACATATACCAGTCATCATGAGGTTTCTAAAGGACAGCATGAAATAAACTTTCATTATAATGATGGCATTACAGTTGCAGATCACATTATAACTCTAAAATATGTTACAAAAGTTATTGCAAAAAAACACAATTTACACGCAAGTTTTATGCCAAAACCAATTTTTGATTTAAATGGCTCCGGAATGCATACACATCTTAGCCTTTTTACGCAAAAAGGTGAAAATGCTTTTTATGATTCTAAAGATAAAAATCAATTAAGCAAAACTGCCCGCTATTTTATAGGAGGACTACTAGAACATATCAAAGAAATTACTGCAATTCTTAACCCAACTGTTAACTCATATAAAAGATTAGTTCCCGGTCATGAAGCACCAACATATATATCATGGGCTAATCGAAACCGCAGTGCCCTTATTAGAATTCCAACGGGTAGAGGCGATAGCACACGTTGTGAACTACGCAGCCCTGATCTTTCAGGTAACCCTTATCTACAGTTTGCAGTCATGCTAACAGCAGGGCTTAAAGGAATAGAAAAGAAAATTTTACCTCCAGAACCTGTAGAAAAGAATATTTACACCTTATCACTAAAAGAAAAAGAAAAATATAATATTCATCATCTACCAGAAAGTCTTGGACATGCTCTGGAATTTATGGAGAAAAGTCCTCTTTTAAAAGAAGTTTTAGGTGAACATATTTTTAATACCTTCTTATATGTAAAACGAAAAGAATGGGAGAAATATAGAAAACAAATTACACAATGGGAAATCGAAAAATACCTACCCATTATTTAAGTCATTTTCTTTGTTTTTTATTTTATCATGTATTCAAAATTAAGCAATGTTTTTAACTTCATTATATATTATCTTTTTATGAGGATGATAGTATGAGCTTTGAAATGCAAATTGTAAGCAATACTCCTCTTATTGGAGAGGATGACCCTGAAATTGTAGCAAAAAAATTTTTTGAACAAATTGGCTACCTTTCAAAAGGTAGTGACCCAGATATTCCTTTTAAAATTTTTAATGACTTTTTTATAAAACACCCTAATAAAGCATGGTATGTAGAAGAAATTTCAACTGAACTCAATACATCTAAACCTACCGTTTATAGACATTTAAATAAACTAAAAGGTTTTGATATACTTGAAGAAGTTCAAGTACTTGATGAATCTACTCAACAAAATAAAAAAGCATATCGTCTAAGATATGGTAACATTCAAAAAGCTTGGAACTTTGTTGAAGCACACTTAAAAGTGGCTATTGAAAATTATGCAAAAACAGTAGAACATTTACAAACTCTTACTGAAAAACAAAGGAAGAATATAAAATGAATAATGAAAAATATAAATTAGAATTAACTGAAGGATCAATATATAAAATTACAACTATAGGAGGACGTGATAAACTAATTGAAACAGAAGGTACCTTCAAAGGTTTTATATCAATTGGTGTAGACGAAACAGGACTTTTAATAGAACTTAGTAAACATCATGGTAATATGGCAGGTAAGATACGAATTATACCACTTCATGTCATACTCCTAATAGATGTAGTAGCTGCAAAAGAAAATAATAAAAAAGAAGACTATAAAGGAATGTCACATTACGTAGGATAGTATGTTTCGGAGTTTATATTTTAAATGATTATTATTTACATTAGTTAATTATAAAAATACTAAAAACTCATTTTAAAACAATTGATTTAATATTTTCTTAAAAAATTATAAAACTTTAAATGTGAAAAAAGCCATTCAATTTCTTAGGGGGAATTTGGTGGACCAAGTATATGGTAAAGGATGGGTCTTCCGTTTCCGATTCCTAAAATGTAACTTAGTGTTTGGGATTTGAGGGGAGCCAAATGCGATTTACATCATTATACAATAAACAAAAAAAAATAAAAAAAACGCCCGATTCCCCCTTCAAATTTATTATCTTTTAGTTATACTTATTTAAATGAATCAAGTGTAATTTTTAATTATTAAATTAATCTGGTTTGTCCTTGAAATTTATATTTAGTAAGGTTTTCAAAAATTTCGTCTTCTCTTAAAATATCTTCAATATCCTCTAAAGAAGATGAAACTTTAATATCACGAGTACGACCATATCGTCCTTTAGAAATAACACGAGCAGTAATAATCCCAAGCATATCCAATTCGCTTATAAGATCTGCAACTCGTCGTTGTGAAATTGTATCTGTTCTTGCTTTCTTTGAAAGATTTTTGTAAATGTTATATACTTCCCCAGTTGTTATAGCACCTGTTGCTCCAGTTTTTTTATTATGTTGCTCCTGTAAAAGTATTGAAAGAAGTATAAGTTTTGATTGCGTCGGAAGTGTTCGTATTACTTCCATGATACGATCGATTTCAATTTTATTCTGAGCTAAACTGACATGTTTTTTTGTTATACGAGAAGATTTGTTTCTTTCTGCAAGTTCAGCACTCATCCTTAAAAGATCAAGGGCTCTTCGTGCATCACCATGCTCCTGCGCTGCTAACGCACTACACAAAGGAATAACTTCACTATCAATAGAATCTAACTTAAAAGCAATCTCTACACGTTGTCTAAGGATATCCTGAAGTTCGCTGGCATCATAAGGTGGAAAAATCATACTCTCTTCACCAAGACTTGACTTTACACGAGGATCTAAAAATTCAGTATACTTTAAATCATTTGATAATCCTACTATACTAACCTTTGCTTTCTTTAAATCCGTGTTTATTCTTGAAAGATTATAAAGAGCTTCATCACCTTTAAGCTTATCTACCTCATCAAGAATAATTACGGTTACGCCTCCTTCTTTTTCTATCATCATTTTTAATTTAGAATATACTTCATCAGTTGGCCATCCTGTAAAAGGTATACGTTCACTCCATTCATTTATAAAATGATTTGCAATGTTTTGTAAAACACGATAATGGGTATCAACTACCTCGCAATTAATATAAATAAAATTTACTTTTTTATTGATTTGTTTTCCTTTTTCAAGTAATTCTTTACCAACAAATTTTGTGACAGCTGTTTTTCCCGTTCCCGTTTTACCATAAATAAAAACATTACTAGGGGTTTCATTGCGTAAAGCTGGAACAAGCACATTTGCAAGATTATTTATTTCTTTTTCTCTATGTGGAAGCAATTCCGGCATATATGTTGGTCTCATTGCTTCACGATTTATAAAAAGTCCGTCTTGACTTAATAATTGACCAAATATATCGACATTTAATGTTTTTTTAGACGTAAAAAATAACCTCCGAGGGTCAGTGTAATCAACAGTTCTATATAAAAAGTTATTTAAAAAAATTAAATTTTTTTTATCTTAATTACTCCTGTAAAATACTAACAAGACCAAGGCCTTTATTTCCAATGGAAAAATTTTATTAGATCATCTTCATTTTTAAATTTTTTTAAAAATATAATATTAAAAATGGAAGAATTAAAATACTGAAAATTTTATAACCTTATGGGTTTACTTATCGTCTAATCTTTTATGGAAGTCTATTTACTTAAAATTAATTTCCACACGAAATAAGGGGGCCCCCCTTCTTTTTGTTATAAAAGTGTAAAACAACCAAAAATTGTATTATTAGAAAAGTAAGAATATTAATTTATATAAAATGTTTATTTACCACCAATTATAATTACATCCTTTACAGATTTTATTGCATCAAATGGAAAAACAAGATGACCTTGTCCATCTAAATGATACAAACGTGGATCTACATCATCAGAAGGTTCAATTAGAACATTTGTAAGTTCTCCTGTTCTAACGTCAACGGTAGTATTTCTCATAATACCAAGATATAACCCTTCTTCAGTCATAACTGTTTTTCCTCTCAATTCATTTTCAGTTATTCTCAATTTATTTTCCTCCTTTTTATATTATTTTAACTTTACATATATTGAATGTCTTTATCAGTTTTATCTTTTTTGGAAATACCACTACCAAGTGTTTCAGAGACTTTATTATAAAACTTAATAATATTGGGTGTAATAGATGCACGAACGCTCTCCAGAGCTTTATCAAAATGTATTTTTTTAACATTAGCTGCATTCTCATTTTCTCGTATAGTAAGCATTGCTGCTTCACGACATAAGGATTCAATGTCAGCACCAGAATAATTCTCTGTTACATCAGCAAGATGTTTAATATCAACATCTTTTCCAAGAGGCATATTTTTTGTATGTATTTTAAAGATTTCTAAACGAGCTTCTTCATCTGGGGATGGAATTAAAACTAGACGATCAAAACGTCCTGGCCTTAAAAGACTTGGATCAATAATATCAGGTCTATTGGTAGCACCTATTACAACCACACCCTCCATACTTTCAAGACCATCTATACTCGTAAGTAATTGGTTTACAACACTATCTGTTACATGACTTCCTGTATCTGTACCACGCATTGGTGCTATACTATCGAGTTCATCTAAAAATACTATGGTAGGTGCTACTTGACGTGCTTTTTTAAATAATTCACGAACTGCTTTTTCAGATTCGCCTACCCATTTACTCATAACTTCTGGACCTTTAATACTAATAAAATTTGCTTTAGATTCACTCGCAACAGCTTTTGCGAGAAGAGTTTTACCTGTACCAGGCGGTCCATAAAGTAAAACACCACGAGGTGGTGTTATTCCTAGTTTTTTAAAGGATTCTGGTTTTGTAAGAGGCCATTCAACTGCTTCCTGTAATTGTTGCTTAGCTATTTGAAGTCCACCAACATCTTCCCAGTTAATCTTTGGAATTTCAATGAGAAACTCACGCATAGCCGATGGTTCGATACCCCTATGAGCATTTTTAAAATCATCTGTAGTAACTTCCATTTTTTCAAGTATTTCAACAGGTATTGGTTTTTCTAGGTCAATTTCTGGTAAATATCTTCTAAGTGCATTCATAGCCGCTTCCCTAGCAAGGGCAGCAAGATCAGCACCGACATATCCATACGTAAATTCTGCTAAATCCTCAAGTTTAATATTTTCTGCAAGGGGCATTCCACGAGTATGAATCTGTAATATTTCCTTTCGACCCTCTCTATCAGGCGCGGCAATTATAATTTCTCTATCAAAACGACCTGGGCGTCTAAGTGCAGGATCAAGAATATCTGGAAGATTAGTTGCACCTATTACAATAAGTTTACCACGTCCTTTCAATCCATCCATAAGAGTAAGCATCTGAGATACAACACGTCGTTCTACCTCACCATGAACCTCAGATCTTTTTGGAGCAATTGCATCTATTTCATCTATAAAGATAATACTAGGTGCATTTTTTTCAGCTTCTTCAAATATTTTTCTGAGATTTTCTTCACTCTGACCATAAAATTTTGACATAATTTCTGGACCGTTAATTGTGTAAAAATTTGCACCAGATTCATTTGCCACTGCTTTTGCAATTAGTGTTTTACCTGTTCCAGGTGGTCCATGTAAAAGAACCCCTTTTGGAGGGTCGATCCCAAGTCTATCAAAAAGTTCAGGATGTTTAAGAGGGAGTTCAATCATTTCACGGACTTTTAAAATTTCTTCATGTAGACCACCAATGTCTTCATAGCTAACTCGTGGTCCTGCTTCCTCTTCAATTTGAGCTGCTTCTTCTTTTACTTTTATCTTTGTTAATTCACTAATTGAAACAATACCATTTGGTGTAGTATTTATAATAATAAAAGGAAGACTGCTTCCGAATAAAGCTATCCCAGGTATTATTACACTATCGCCTTTTGTTAGAGGTCTTTTTAAAAGACCTTTTTTAATTAAGATATCTATACCGCTGCCAAACTGTATTTGTTGTCCTTTAGATATTAATGGTGCAATAGTCAATTCTTTTGCTTCTTTTACATCAGCTTTTTTAATTTTTACTCTTTCTCCAAGACCTGTTCCAGCGTTTTTTCTTGTTAAATTATCTATTCTTATTATTCCTTTTCCTTCATCAGTAGGATGCGCACGCCATACAACAGCTGCCGTTGTCTTCAAACCCTCTATCTCAATTACATCACCTATTGATAAATCTAGATTAACTCTTGTTTGATTATCTATTCTTGCTCGTCCATATCCTACATCTTGTTGAAATGCTTCAGATATTTTCAAAACAGCCTCTCTTTGAACCATTTTAACACCCACCAAATTAAAGAGCAATGTGTATTTTAACGCTAATAAAAGAAGAGGTTATTATATTTTTTCTGTGAAAGAACCAGAAATAAAAAAAATTTTATTATAATAAAGAATATCTATAAAAAATTCCGTTGTATTTTTTCTAATATTTCTTTAAAATCAAGAGTATATTCTTTTCCAAGTAGTATTGCCGCTATTTCAGATGTTAGGTTTTTTTCTTTTTCTAATTCTTTTATTTGATTCAATATAGTTTTTTTATCAAGATTTGATTTATCAACAATTTTCTTAATAATGATCTCCAGAGTGTCTTCTTCTGGTTTTATTTGAACTATTTCTTTTTTTAACTCTTTTTGACTTAATACATTTTTTGGGGGATAATATCCGATAGGAATTCTGATTTTATCTACATCAAAATTAGGTTTTAGTACCTCTTTTTCTAACTTTAATAAATTATTTTCAATACTCTTTTGTGTAAACATTTTTGCATTATTAAGTGTAAACCATTTTAAATCCATTGATAATGATAGATAAAATTCTGAAAAACTCATTTCTTTTTTACCTGCACGAGTATATAAAAACGCAATTATGATTTTATAATCATTATTCATTTTTTTTTGAACTCCCAATATTTTGAGATATCTACAATAAAGCAACTCGGTTTAAATTTACTCCAATATTCAATATTTTTTTTATTATTTTCATAAATAACTGTGTTATAGTTGATTAAAAGGTTTTTCATTACTTCCTCTTTTTTAAAGTCCTTTTCTAGTTCATCTCTGCTATAAAAAATTATTATACCATCAAAATTTTTTAATAAATAATCATTAAAAATTTTTGATTGATCATTAACTTCTATGCTTGCATAGATTTTATTATCTGAAATTTCTCTAATACTTTCAAGTTTTATATATGAATAAAATATTTTACGTAAAGTAATTTTTATTGCTCCTGTCATAAAAACATCTACTATATCACCAAGTTTTCTAGGTGCATTATCTATCCAGAGTTGATATTTTTTTGAGAGTTTTTGATATATATTAAAATTTGATTTATCTTTTTCTATTCCATCTCGATCAATTACATAAAGTAATTGATCCTCCTTTAGTTTTTCAAGTAGTTCTAAATTTTGAATTTTTTTGTTGACTATTGTTGTTAATGGTATGATTTCCATTTCTTAAAGTAAACAAAATTTTGTTCTTTAATCTAACTCTAAAAAATTAAAATATTTTATATAAAAATTTAACTTGTAATTTCGTTTTTAACATTAAGTCTATTTTCTGTTTCAGCAATTTTAAGTCTTGTCTTGATAACAGTATCTGGATTAAGTGAAATACTATCTATTCCACATTCTACTAAAAACTCTGCAAACTCTGGAAAATCACTAGGGGCTTGTCCGCAAATTCCTACTTTTCTACTTGGTATATGTGAGTGCGCCGTATCTATCACTTGTTTCACAAGTCTTTTTACTGCATCATTTCTTTCATCAAATATATGCGCAACTAAATCAGAATCGCGATCAAGCCCAAGGGTAAGCTGTGTTAAATCATTTGAACCAATGCTAAATCCATCAAAGATTTCAGCAAACTGATCAGCAACAATGACGTTGCTTGGAATTTCACACATTACATATATTTCAAGCTCATTTTCTCCCTGCACTAAGCCAAACTCATGCATAGTTTTTATTACTTTTTTCCCCTCTTCAGGTGTTCTGCAGAACGGGATCATTGTTTTAATATTTGTAAGTCCCATTTCATCTCGTGCTTTTTTAATGGCTTTACATTCAAGACCAAATGCTGGTTTATATTTCTCATCATAATATCGTGAAGCACCACGCCATCCAATCATAGGATTGTGCTCTTCTGGTTCATATAAGAAACCTCCAATGAGATTAGCATATTCATTTGTTTTAAAATCACTCATACGTACAATTACATCATTTGGATAAAAGGATGCTGCAATTTTTGCAATACCTCTTGAAAGGGTGTCAACGAAAAATTCTACCTTATTTTCATATCCCTTACTTCTTTCATCAATGGTGTTTATAACATTAGCTATTTTTTTATTATCCTCTTTTATCTGTTTAAGTTTAGTATATTCAATTAAAGCAAGTGGATGTATTCCGATATGTGAGTTAATAATAAATTCTTCTCGAGCAAGTCCTACTCCATCATTTGGAATTTGACCTTGTGAAAAAGCTTTCTCAGGAATAGCTGCATTCATCATTATTCGAGTTTTAGGTCTTGGTAAATTATCTAGTTTAAGTTCATCTATATGGAATTTTAATTTACCTTCATATATACGACCTACTCCTTCGCTACAGTCAACTGTAATATTTTTAATATTTTGGATTTTTTGAGTGCCGTTACCTGTACCTATAACGCAAGGAATGCCAAGTTCACGTGAGATAATTGCAGCGTGACATGTACGACCACCACGATTTGTAACAATTGCACTCGCAATTTTCATTATTGGCTCCCAATCGGGATCAGTCATATCAGTAACAAGAACTTGTCCTTTTTTGAAATTGGCTATGTCTTTTGCATTTTCGATAACATTTGCTTCACCTTGACCAATCATACTTCCAACAGCTTCACCCATAGCTAAAACATTTCCTTTTTCCTCTAAAACATAAGTTTTCATTGTAGCTGTATCTTTTTGAGAATGAACTGTTTCCGGTCGCGCTTGTACAATAAAAAGCTCTTTAGAATTTCCATCTTTTGCCCATTCAATATCCATTGGTTTCCTATAGTGCTCTTCGATGATTACTGCCCATTTAGCAAGTTTTAATATTTCTTCATCTTTTAAAACAAATTTTTCTTTATCTTCTTTGTTAACTGTGATATTTTTTGTTCCTTTTTTATCATATATCATGCGCTTTTGCTTTGCACCAATCTTTTTCTCAAGAATTGGTTTAAATCCAGTTTTTAAAGTTGGTTTAAAAACATAAAACTGATCTGGATTTACTGCACCTTGAACAACGTTTTCACCAAGACCATAAGAACCAGTTATATATACAACATCATCGAATCCGCTTTCAGTATCAATAGAAAACATTACTCCTGCACTTGCTAGATCACTACGTACCATTTTTTGAACACCAACTGATAGATAAACACTAAAATGATCAAATCCTTTATCAACACGATAGGATATAGCACGATTCGTAAATAATGATGCAAAACAATCACGAACTTTTTCAAGTAATTCTTCTTCCCCTCGAACATTTAAATAAGTCTCCTGTTGACCAGCAAAACTTGCATCTGGTAAATCTTCAGCTGTAGCACTACTTCGCACTGCTACATCACAGTTTTTAACATATCTCTTCTCCATTCCTTTGTAATATTTACGGATATCTTCTTCCAATTCAGAAGGTAAAGGAGTATTCTTTATAAGATTACGAATTTTTTCTCCACGTTCAGCTAAATCACGAACATTATGTGTGTTTAAACCGGTAAGAATATTCTTAATTTTTTTATCAATACCTGCTTTTTCTATTGTATATTTATAAGCATATGCAGTAATAGCAAAACCAGATGGTACATTAACACCTTTGGATCCAAGATTACGTATCATTTCTCCAAGAGATGCATTTTTTCCACCAACTGATGGAACATCATTTATTGTTAAATCTTCAAACCATTTATTAAATTCTTCAATCATATTAAAAGCTCACCAAATGTTTTTTATTTGTTAACAAGAACCTATTAATAAAACCTTTTTAAAAACAGCAAAAGTAAGTATTAGTAAGCAACAAAGATTGCTTTTTTATTTTTCAATAAACACAGCAGCAGCAAGCACAGTAGTCCATAATCCATTTTTATCCCCCATTGCGGTTTGTGCAACGCTCTGAGTTCGAACAATCTGTTTACTCATCTTGTATTCCTGTTTTCGTTCATCCCATGCTTTATCAGGATCAAATTCTAAACCTAGAGTAGTCGCAAGCATACTTGCGGCAAGATCTTCTGTGTAATCTACTAGTTTTTTCCCAGTAATCCCATTACAATGATGCTCAGATATATATCCATAATTATCTCTATTCTTAGGAAGAGCAACTCCTATTGCGGCACCAATTAGTCGATTTGGTTCGTTAGTCGAATTTCTTGACATCACCACATAGGTTATTTCCCCACTATTAAGTTCTTTTATCCCTTTTTCTCTTGAAATAATTTTACAATTAGAAGGTATAATACTTGAAACATAAACAAGGTTACACTTTTCAATATTTGCATTACGTAATGCAAGCTCAAAAGACTGTAATTCCTGTTTATGTCTTCCTACTCCTTTTGTAAAAAAAACTCTTTTTGGAACCATATTTTTTTAGGAATATTTTTCCTTTAATAAAGATATCTGAAAGTTTACTATTTTTCTCTTTAAATATCTTCGTCATCTATTTTCTTTTCAAACTTCTTTTTTGATCCATTTTGCATTTTTAATAAATCACGCATTTGTTTTTGTATATCAATTTGTTCTTTTTGGAACGCTGTTTGTTCTTTTTGATATTCAATATTTTTTTGATGATATGGTATTGTATCTTTTTCTTGAATGAATTCCTCGACCAATTTTTTTATTTCTTTGAAGGGATGAACTCCATGCAATTCGTAATAACTTCGTGCTCTAGGTGTTTGAACTTCTTTACCACCACCAAAAATACCCAAGAATTTTGCTTTTTTTTCACCTATTTGAATACCACCTGCTGCAAAAGAATTATCACTACCTAAACCAAAACCAGATTGAGAAATAGGAATTATTGTACCAAAACCAAATATTTGGCCAAGTATTCCTTGTTTAGCATTTATATCTGTTATTTTATCATAACGCAGTGTTCTTTCTTCTTTAGTTATCACTCCTCCTTTAAAGATTATTCTTTCGTTTGATAAGATATATTTATGTGAACGACGGTACAATTCGACTAATAAAAAACCTAGAAATGAAATTAAAATGGTGTAGATAGGAATAAAAATTTTTACAGAATTTTGCCATCCTTGCCAAAACATAAGAACTATACCCACAACAACTATTCCGAGATATATGAAGAAAATTCTCCATCGAATTGTTGTTATCGATACAATAATACCTACTATTAATAATATAATTGCCCATAATGCAATAGGCGCAAGAATATCTGTGAAAAGAGAATGCCATTCAGAGATATTAACAAACCAATATAGTACTACGCCCCAAATAATTAAGAATATACATAACGCTTGATAACGCATAAATGATAATGGATGTGGTGAAAGCATTTTTTCTAGTTTCTCATTTTTTAATAGCTCTTCGTCATTCATCTTGTCCTACTCCTTTCCTCTCATATTTTATTTGTTTTATCTTTCTCTTAGTTTTAAATTTATCGTCTTTTCGATTTATTAGTAAATATATCACAACTATAGTTGTAAGTATCATTATAATAAGAGAGATACTTTTATCCATATCTATTGGTAAATACACAAAAAAGACTCGAGCAAGAATATAAGACAGTGGGATTGTTATATATGGAAGAATTTTTTTTCTCCCTTTTATTTTGTCAATGGAAAAAATGAAAATTATTATTAAGAAGGATATAAAAAGACCGACTATTGAAATAATAGATAACCAACCAAAAATTGAAAAAAATGTTGCATAGATGGCTTGATCTAAGACATACAAAATAAAATAAACTAAGTAAATAAGTAATAATAAGCACAAAACATATAATGGCTTATAGTTAATGAGTTGCCAGATGTTTTTTAATTCATATGAAATATCTATTTTATCAATTTTTTTTTCACCAAGATAACTTGGTCTTATTCCTAAACCTAAAAAAACCAATAATAGAAGAAAACCCAGATAAATAGGATGGAATAAATCTATGTTTATTAAAAAATTTAAAAATTTATCTAAAAAATTATAAAGATTAAAACCTAAAATAGTTAGCTGTCCACTAAAAGTATATTTAAATTCTAAAATATGAGAAGGTATTGTTGTATCAAAATTATTAACAATGAAATACAAGCAAATTAGTAATAAAAAAGCAGGTATGAAAAAAGGACCTACGAAAAGAAAGGTATTTGATATCCATTCTAAAATTCCTTTTTTTTGTTTCTTTGGTGTTACTTTCCCATAATTTACACTTAGATATATTTCAGATATTCCACTTTTTGTAACAGTGTATCCAAAAGCATGACAAATAGTTTGAAATAATATTCCTAAATAATTTGTAAATTTACAAAAAGGCTCATGTTTTTTTCTTATTTTTTCTAGCAGATATTTTTGACCTTGAATTAATATAAGTTGTATAAACCAGAGTAAACAAATTCCACTTATTGTTGCAAGAGGCGCAATAAGTATTACTTCTATTATTGAACTGTCCATCCTTCTCCAATTTTTGATAGTAAATATTGACTATAAAACTTTATCTTTTAAACAACCTTATTTCTTTAATAAGGTTTTATAAGTTCTCTAAATTAATTAGGGTACTCTCCATAATTATTTTATTTCTATTATATCTTCTAAAAAATTCCAATTTGCATAAAATAAGAAAAAAAAAGAACACTTTATTAATAATACTCCCAAATCAATTTAACAAAAGACATGTATATCTTAACTTATAAAAAATAAATTAACGTACTAATTTAAGACGTACCATCTGATAAAAACTTTCTCCGAAACGAATAAAAAGTGCCTTTTTTTCAGAACCAGTTATTTCAATTTTTGAATCAGAAGTTACATCCATTGGAGATTCTCCATCGATTACGATTTTAGAAATTTTGCTTTTATGCAGAAGTTTAATAATTATTTTTTTATTAAGGGGGACAACCCATGGACGAGCAGCAAGTTTGAAAGGAGCTAAAGGTGCTATTACCATTGCGTTAACACTAGGATCTAGAATAGGGCCACCCGCACTTAAAGAATAACTAGTGCTTCCAGTTGGTGTAGCAATTATAATTCCATCAGCACCAAATGTTTCTAACAATTCATCATCTATTAAAACCTGTAAATAAATCATTTTTGCGATTCGTGATGTTTGAATTGTGACTTCATTTGTCGCATCTGGTAATCTTTTACCATCAACGTGTACCTTAAGCTTTGAACGTTCTTCAATATTATATGTACCATTAATCACATGTTGTAAACCTTCTTTTGCATATTTTGATTCAACTTCAGAAAGAAAGCCCATGCCTCCACTATTTATTGCAAAAATTGGTTTTTCAATTTTTTCAAGAGCTCTAAGTATTGTTCCATCGCCTCCAACTGTTACAACGATATCTGCTTTATTGTTAATATCGCGCATAGAATATCCTTTTAAACCATGTTTTTTTGCAAATTTATCCTCTGCAAAGACTTCTCCATTTTCTTTTAGAAAATTATAGATATCTTTACCAGTTGAAATCGCTTTTTTCACATGATAATTACAAATTAGACCCCATTTCATCTATTTTTAATCTCCTTAATTTCTTTTCTATGTTTGATTAGAGCATTAAGTTTTGTACTTATAGGTAAATGTTTTGCAACTTCTTTAACAAGACCATAAGTGCTAATTTCTTCAAATTTAATATCTTTTAATTCATGTGCTAATTTGTTAAAAATTTTATCATTCATATCTAAAAGTAATTCTTTAACAAGATAGTTTCGTTTGATTTTTTGACCAAATGCTTCTTTCCAGCGGATTTCATATTCCGATAAAAATTCCTTGCTAAAATCTTTTAATTTTATTGCTTTAGCGATTAATTCACCTGCAATTTTTCCACCTTCTAAACAATGAGTAAGTCCTCCTCCTGTTATTGGATCAACATGACGAGCAGCATCACCTACTAGAATCAGATTATCTCTTACTGTTTCAACAGGGTTTGCTACAGGTACTGCGCCTGCAATAAAACGTATGGGTGAGCCTTTTTGCATTCTTGGATCATTTGAAATAAAATCATCTAATAATTTTTTTGCTCTTCCTGCCTCAGACAGACTTGCAAGAATACCGATACCAACATTTGCAACGTTTTTACCTTTTGGAAATACCCAAATATAGCCTCCAGGTGCAATTTCTTTACCTAAGTAAAAATCACAGTATGCATCTTTTACATCGATATTCGTAAGGGTATATTGAGCACAAGTTTCCAAATCCTTAGGCTCAAGACGTGTGTTTATTCCTCCCCATTGGCCAATTTTTGATTCAACGCCATCTGCACCAACTACAATATCTGCTTCAATTTCAAATTCATCATCAAATCTTTTTACACGAACCCCTCTGATTTTATCTCCTTGTTTAATAAGTCCAATTGCTTGTGTATTCAACATAAAAGTAGTGCCTGCTTTAATTGCACTGCAGGCTAGTTCTTGATCAAAAATATCACGATAAACAACATACCCTGTCTCATTTCCTGCTTGTTCTGCTTGAAGAGTTACACAAGTTTTATCTGGTGAATAAATACGAGCACCATCCATTTTTCCTGCAATCCAGCGTCTACCTTCAATTATTTTCCATTCATCTATCTTACGACTAATTCCTTCGCCACATAATACAGGTACTCCTACTTCTGCACGTCGCTCAATTACAAGAACTTTTGCACCGCCTTCTGCAGCAAAACGTGCTGTAACACTCCCTGCAGGACCAGAACCTACTATTATTACATCATATTTCATGTTGATATTCCTCCCCACAAATTGCTCCAATTGGGCAAGTCCTTATACAAATCGCACAGCTTATGCATTTCTGTGGGTCTATCTCAGCTTTATATCCTGTCCAGAATATTGCATCTTGTGGACAAATAGATATACATCCACAACAGGCTAAGCATTTCTTTTTATCTATAATTGCTTTAGGCTTTCCCATAACTTTCACCACGTTTAAATCCAGAGGCTATTAGATGAGCCACCCTAATCGGTTCTGGAATAACACCCCTTATTGTTGATATATTTATTATTTCTTTTGTCTCCTCGAGTGATAAACCTTTACATTTAACATAAATTGGATTATGTTTCGTTTTAATCTCATGAAGTTTTCCTTTTTCCATCAAATTAAAGCGTGTTTTCCAATCCTTAAAATTTTTTTGTAATGCTACTTTTATTTTTTTAAAATCAGGTTTATCTCTTGTTATAGTTATTACTGGAAGTTCAGTTTCATTATATAAACTCTCGATATCAACAATATTAAACCCACCTAGTGCTATTCCATCAATAAGAATTGCTTTTAATTGTATTTTATGTCTTGTGTTTTCAATCATTCTTTTACAAACAAAGGTTGCATCATCTCCATCAAGAGATACTTGATTTTTTAGTATACCTTCGATATATTCGCCACCACGCATTATAACACCGATAACAATTACCTTTTTATCAGTAAATGTAAAAGGAGAATCATCAATGCCCATTAACCTGATTTGCTGTTTCATTTAAATTAATAAAACTATTTTAAGCTAATAAACTTTCTAATTTTCTTTCTTTTAACTTTGAATAAAAATTACTTTTATTATATGCATTACAATTTTGTAAATAAGAAATGAACTTAAAATGACTGTATTTTAAATTTTCATATTTACTTCATTTAATAATGATTTTTTATAAAATTGGTAAATTTCCAGTAACTTGATCTATAATATTATTTGGAGCAGGGCCAATTCCAAGAACTGTTTTAGTTCCTTCAGGTATTTCTGTATGTCCCGCATCAGTAATTATATAAGCAATAATTTTTAGTTCTTCAGCTTTTTTTTTCAAAGGATAAAAATCTTTTTCAGAATCAACTTTTAAAATAGCTTTTTTAGCACCTTCTGTTTGCCAATTATAAAACCATCTTGAATTAATTTTTTTTGTATCAAGAGCACAAGCAACTGCTGCATGAGCAACTTGAGCTGCAAGTTTCCCCGGTGAAAGCTTTAAATCACAACGGGTGATAATAACCATTTTATATTCGAAATCAGGCATATTTACTCATCATCAATATCATTAGATATTTCTTTATAATTTTCCTCTCTCCACTTTTTCCCCATAAGTTCAGCATTTGAGTTATCTATAAGACCTTTTACAAGAAGTGTTTTACCATTTTCTTGAATATGTTTTAGTGGAACACCAAGATATTTATCTTTTGTTTTAATAATTAATAAATCTTTATTAAATGCTATACTTTCACCAACTGTTTTACCTATGCCATCTATTACAAAGCGACATAGTAAATTATACTTATATTCTTCTTCTTTTTCATGCTCTTCTTTTCTTTGTTTACGTTTAGAGAAAATAAATAAAATAGCATGGGAAGAGATTAAAGCTAAATTTAATAAAATATACATTGATATATCGCCTGCTTATTTTGCCAAGTAATCTGCGATTCTGTTATAAATCTTTGGAAGCATATCGGTTTTATAAATATGAAAAAATATGATGTAATAGTTGTAGGTGGAGGTCCAATTGGAGGGCATGTTTCAAAAAAGATCTCTGAAAAAAATTATTCAGTAGCGGTATTAGAAAAAAATAACGAGATTGGAAAATATCTAAATTGTGCAGGTCTTGTAACAAAACGTGTTTTTAACATCACGAAAATATCCTTAAAAACAATTCAAAATAAAATTTATGGTGCAAATATACATTCCCCTTCTAATAATATATTAAAAATTGGAGGGGATCGAATTCATGCAATTGTAATTAATAGAAAAAATTTTGATAAAGAAATAATAAAAAAAGCAGAAAAAAACCAAGTAGATATTTTTCTTGAAAATAAATTAAATAGTATACAAAAAAATAAAAATAAATTAAATATAATGACATCTAAAAAACAAGAGTTTAAATGTAAAATTTTAATTGGCTCTGATGGTCCATTATCAAAAACAAGAATGCTTTTGAATTTTCCTAATCCAAAAGAATTTTTAAAAGGAATAGGTGCTGAAGTTTCTAATGTATCTATTGATCCTAATTTTGTTGAAATATTTATTGGTAATAATATTGCTCCTGGTTTTTTTGCCTGGATAATACCTATTAATAATGAAGGTACAGAGGCAAGAATTGGTTTATGCATTGATAATGATGCATTGTATCCACCATTATTTTATTTTAAAAAATTTTTACAAAATAAAAATTCTCAAAATTTTATTAAGGATGCAAAAATAGAAAGAAATATCGCAGGAATTATTCCACTCGGTGCACTGAAAAAAACTTTTGCTGATAATGTACTTCTCGTTGGTGATGCAGCAGCGCAGGTAAAGCCTACTTCTGGGGGAGGGTTATATACAGGTTTGTTATCAGCTGAACATTGTGCGAATATAGCAACTTTTTCTTTAGAAAAAAATAATTTTTCTTCCATGGTTTTAAAAAAATATCATAAACTTTGGTATAAGGATTTAGGTAAAGAATTAAATCTTGGTATGATCTTTAGAAGAATTTTTAAAAAATTATCAGATAAAGAATTAAACAAGTATATATGTAAATTAACGAACCCTAAAACTGTGAATATTATTAATAAATATGGTGATATCGATTATCCTTCTAGACTTGCAAGTCCAATTATTAAAATTAATCCTTCAATCCTTAAACTTGCTAAAAATATTTTAAAAAAATAAAATAAGTTTATTTTTTTGAATTTTTTGAACCTGGTGGTGGAGGAATATAATATTCCTCCTCTTCATAACCTGTTGTATCTTCGATAGGTTCTATTGGTTTGGATGGTTTTTTTCTTTTTTTGCGTTTTTTTCTGAAAATTATTATTACTATTATTAAAATAAAGGCAATTATTATAGATATTATACATGGTGTGAGCAGAGCAATTATAAATAAAATATTTGGTTCAATTGTTATTGTGGCATCAATTTCTGTATTTGCTTCTTCGGGTGTAAAAGTTATTTCTATATATTGTTTTCCTCCTAGTGTTTCATTTATATATACTTTTTCATTATTGTTGAGTAAAGAGATTTTAATTCCGTTTGGGAAGATAATTCTATAGGTTACATATTGATTTTCTAAACCAATAAATTTGTAGGTCTGATTATTGATTTTTATCCCTGGAGGAATTATTGATAATTTAAATTTCATTGGATATGGTGTATGTGAATATATTTGTGTTTTTAGTGGTTCTTTGTCATCCATTGTTGTTATGTCGCTATCCCATTGTAAGGAATTTTGGAATATCTCTTTGTTAATATTTCCTTTTGCATCTAAGCCTATGATTATTTGGTTAATTATTTGTTCAAAAATATTTTTTTCATTTGTTAAAAATGTACTAATTTCTTCTTCATTAAACACATTTTCTTCTATACATAATTTTAAAGCATCTGCGTTCAGATATGTAATATCTATTGTTTTGGGTAAATCAAATGGGGTTGGTAGTCTTGTAACTTTATAGCTTTTTTCCTCGTTAATCTTCAAACCAAAATTTAATTCTGTATTTCCTGTGAAGAAGCTAAGTAGATTTAAGTCAGTTGTTTCTGCTTCTATCTCTATTATAGTATTTATTATTGGTTGAGTATATTCAGGGCTTTTGTTTGAAAACATTAGTCCTGAAAAACTTATATTTTTATTATCCCATGTATATATATTTTCGTTATTTATATTAATGTTTAGTGGCAATTTAAGAGTTATATTATAATTATAAAAGAGATCATCCAGATTATTACCAAAATTTATAGAATTAGGTGTAATATTGGATTTTGCACCAGCATTAATAAGGCCATACAATGCTTTTGAAGATATATCATTAAGTATTAATTGTATATCATCATCTTTTAATAAGGCTTTTACAGGGGGATTTTTGTCCATTTTATTTATATTAAATGGATCTGAGCATTCATCTGTAGTAGTGTTATCAAATTTAAAGTCAAATGTTAATGTTTGGTTAAAATCAGACTGTACAATAGTATTTTTAATATTTTCTTGAATGTCTTTTATTGTTTTTTGATATATTTCACCCCATGTTATCATACCATTCTTAACAAATAATCTTACACCATCTGAAGGAACAAACTCGATGTTAGTAATAAACTCTGGTAAAAAACTATAATTTGTTAAACTCATACTATTAATAATTATCTCAGATTCTAATGAGGCAGGTTCTATTTGCGAATTAATAATAAAACCAATAGAAATGTCTTCCTTTTCTTCATAAGTAGTTGGATTCTTATTACGTAAAATAAAAAAAGCATCTAATGAAGGTAAGTCCCCCTCGCTATTTCTAACATTCCATTCTATGATATTATTATTTATACTGCCATCAGTAAGTTGATATTCTAATTTTTCACCTAAATTAAAAGAGTATATTATATCCCATCCCGGATCTGCTTTAAGATTTAAATCATATCTCACTCTTGCTCCAACATCAAGTAAACCATTTATTAACTCATGTGAGTTAATCGTTTGATTTATATCAAAAAAATTTGAAGTTAAATTAACTATATATTCATCATAAAAATTATAGTTTTCATAGTTTAATAATTCAAGTAGAGAAGTTACTTTAGCGTTAATAAAAGTCGCTTGAATCTGGTTAAAAATCATCGTTTTTAAAGCATATTTAATTGCACCCATCTGTTCAGAATTAGAATTAGATATAACCTTTATCTCTTCAGCTGAATATGTTTTCTCAATAGTAGATAATGTTAGTTTGGTAACAAAAATCTCAACATTTATTTTTAAATCTGAAGCACTTTCCATATCTATTTTAAACGTCGCGGATACGATGTTTTCAACTTCTTCATCTGCTTTTACACTAATATATAAAAAAGAGGATAAAAAGATTGATATAATAAGTAATAAAACTAATACTGGAATTTTAGTAAATCTCGTTTTAATCCACCTCCAAAAGTTAAGCCGATAGAACATGTTATTATTATAAAAACTTTCTATCTTACTAAAAATTTTACGAAACCACTAAAAACAGATTATGTATTTTTAAATTTAAGATAATATGTATATAATTAGTGGTACAGCATCAAATACTATTGCAGAAGAACTATCGCAAATAAAAAAAATTCCAAAGGCAAATATAATTTCTAAACGATTTCCTGATACAGAGCTTTATATTAGGATATTGGACAATATAAAAAATGAAAACATTGTAATTGTTCAGACAACATACCCTGATCAAAATCTAGTAGAATTATTTTTACTTCAAAATGCAGTAAAAGAAGCAGGTGCAAAAAAAATAACAGTTGTTATACCATATTATGGTTATGCTAGACAGGATACATTATTTCAAACGGGTGAAGCAATTAGTGCTAAAGCTATAGCAGAACTCATAAGCGTTAACGCTGATTTAGTAATAACTATTGATCCTCATAAAGACCACATTCTTGATTTTTTTACTACAACTGCCAAAAGTTTGACTGCTGTTCCAGAAATAGCAAATTATCTTAAACAAAAAAACTTAGATTTAATTCTTGCCCCAGATAAAGGTGCATTAAATAAAGCCAAACAAGCATCAAAAATTGTTGGTTGTGATTTTGATTATATGGAAAAAACCCGTATAGATGGAAAAACTGTTGAAATCAAACCTAAAAACCTAGATGTAAGAGATAAAAATGTGGGAATAATTGATGATATAATATCCACAGGCGGAACAATGGCAAAATCAATAAAAGAACTTAAGATTCAAGGAGCAACAAAAGTATATGTGTCATGTACCCATGGCTTATTTGCTGGAGATGCAATTAAAAAGTTAGCTCAGTCAGGATGCGATGAAATAATTGCCACAGATACTATATTAAGTAATTATAGTCATGTAAAAGTAGCATCTAGTATTGCTCCATTTATAAAATAATTATAAAAATATTCTTTGATAAGTTATATATAAGACTATATTTTTACGGTGTTGATTAATCTTAGGTGAAAAGTAATGAGAAAAAGAGCTGAATTTAAAAGCAAACCTGTATCATTTGAGTCAAAACATAAAATTGAAGATAAACCAAAAAAATTCAATAAAAAAAGGATTAATTTAGGTAGAAATTGGTGGATAACTGTAGCTTTAATTAGTATTTTTTTATTAGTTTTATTTTTTAATACATATTTCAATTTTACAAGTGAAATCGCGCTATATTCAGAAGGTGAAGGTTATTCTAAGTATTTGTTATCAGGTCCTGATCCATATTACAATCTAAGATTAGTTGAAGGAACTAGTAAAACGGGCATATATCCATATTATTCTGATCCAGATCCTTTATTAAATTATCCTTTAGGTCGATCAGGTAATCGTGCTCCATTACTTAACATGATGGCGCTGGGTTTTAGTAATTTTTTAGCACCTTTTATTGGAGAAACTGAAGCAATAGGTTATTCTATGCAGTTTGTACCTGCTTTATTTGGAGCATTACTTGTCTTTCCAATATTTTTTATAGGTAAATTACTTTATAATAAAAAAGCAGGTCTCATAGCTGCTTTTTTTGTTGCGATAATACCTATACATATTGGTTCTGGTCATGGTTCTGCGTATTCTTTATTTGATCATGATTCATTAAACTTATTACTTTTTTTCCTTACTTTCTTATTTATGATAATTAGTCTTAAAGAAAAAAATCATATGAAATCAATTTTTTATGCAATTCTTGCAGGTGTCCCACTTGCAGGCTTATCTATGGTTTGGGTTGAAGCTCAGTTTTTGTATGTTATTATTGCAATTTATGCTGTTGTTCAGATGATTATTGATATATTTTTTAGTAAATTTGAAATAAATGTATTTAGAACAACCTCGATTGCTATCTTAACAGGCTACATTATTTCTTTACCAGTTACAATTGCTGATACTGTTGGTTTTACTTTTGATGCGTCATTGTTAATGGTTCTTGTTGTCATTGGATTTGGCTTTTTATATTATTTATTTGGTATTAAAAAAATTCCTTGGACTATATCATTACCTTTTATTATTATCTCTGGAGTTATTGGTTTTGGTTTTCTTTATTTCATTAGAAATTCGAATCTATCAGGTAGTTTAGTTTCTGGTTTTAATAAAGTCTCCAACATTCTTTTTGGTACAGGAATTTATGGTAATAAAGTCTCTTTGACAATTGCAGAGGCAAATACTTATGAGATTAGTCAGACTGTTATGAACTTTGGTCCTGCATTATATTGGGTTGCTTGGGCTGGATTTATTTTTATTTTGTGGTATTATTATCGTGATAAACTTCGACGAGAATATTTGTTCCTTGCTGTTTTGTTTATTGTTAATATTTGGCTTGCTGGTACTGCAGGTCGTTTTTTAAATGATATTGTTCCTTTAATAGCACTTTTTGCTAGTTTTATTACTTGGTTTGTTATCGAAAAAATTGATTACAAACAAATGGTCAAAAATATTCGTAGTGCAGGAGGTGGCTTACATGGAATTCGTCGAGGAATAAATTTAATGCATATTTTTGGTGTTATATTTATTGCTTTTATTGTTATTCTTCCTAATGTTTTTATTGTTTTTGATGCAGCAATCCCTAGTAAAGCTTATCCTTTAGATGATGATAAAACAGAGTGGAGTAATTGGAAACAAGATTATTTCCTTAATGACTCCTATTCCGGTGTTTTTGGTTTATCTTTGTATAAAGAGGGATATTGGGTTGATGCTTTTGATTGGCTTTCAAAACAGGATACAGATATCGAAAATGAGGGTGATCGTCCTGCTTTTATTTCATGGTGGGATTATGGTTTTTATGAAGCAGCTCTTGGCGGGCATCCAACTGTTGCTGATAACTTCCAGGATGGTATACCTCCTGCTTCTAATTTTCATACTGCAACAACTGAAAAAGATGCTGTTTCTATTTGGATTGTTAGATTATTGGAAGGTAATAAAAAAAGTGGAGATGGTAAACTTTCCCTAAATGTTAAGGATATTTTAGCAAAATACTTAAATCAAGAAAAAGCGGATGCAATAACTAAATGGGTAGAAAACCCATTTTCTTCACCTTCATATCATAAATGGATATATGAAGAATTTAATCAATATATTCGTGATGAAATCGATACAAATCTTTTAAAGATTGGTGCTCAATGGGCTATTAATGCTGTTTATCATGATGTTGTAGATTTATTCAATAATAAGACACATGGTTTAACTGAGGAAGGAGTTACAATGTTATATCATGATCTGCAAGAGGAAACAGGTTATAGTATTCGTTATTACGGTGTAGAAGGATATGACCGTCAAATTTTCAATATATTTGCTTTTTTATCTGATAAAAGCCTTGTAATACTCGGTAGTCCAGAGGATGAATTTGTTGATGTTTTATATAGCGGTTATACGGTTCAACCTGGCGGTGGTATAGATCGTGAGATTACTAATGAGCCTTTTATAGAATATTTACAAATGTCAGACACTGATAAAAGATATACTGCAGTAACTGGTACATCTTATTCGTATAAAGAACCTTATTTTGATACGATGTTTTACCGAACTTATATAGGCCCAGCTGAAATAGACTCAACAACAGGACAAAAAAGTACGTACAACTGGCAAGTACCTTGTCTTGATATGAAACATTTTTATGCTGAATTTATTTCAAATTTATCTAATCCTTTCTTGCAATACCCTGGAACAAATAAAGCTGCTGTTGTAATTGCTAAATATTATGAAGGTGCTACTATAAATGGTAGTGTTTATTTCCAAGGTAAACCTATTTCGAATAATGTAACTGTTGTAGTAAGAAAAAATCTTTCTTATGTCCCAGGTGATACTTCTTTTGATACACCAATTGATTATGATAAACATGAGATAATTACTGGTCAAAACAACACTTATAATTTTAGTTTGATCGCTGGGGCAGGATCTTATATTTCTGTTATTAGAAATCCAGAATTAAGATATTATGATAGAGGAATTTTACCATTTAATATGAAGTCGGTGATGTTTAATGGTGAAACTGGTCAAGACTATACAGCTATTAGCGATGATGATGCTATGAGAAGAGCAGGCTCTAATTTTGAGAGAACAATTAATATTACTATCGATCCTGCAAATGTTAGTGGATATGTTTATGAAAATCTTGATAGTAAAAGTGGGTATAATACAACTGATAATCCCTTAGAAAATGCAGTAATTTTATTTTATGAAATTAATAAATTTAATGAAACTCAGATTGCTAATGGAATGCTTGTTCCAGAGGAAGTAGAAAGTACTCCTACAAAAGAAGTTTTTACTGATGAATTTGGTTATTATAATTTATCTGGACTTTTACCTGGTTATTATGCTTTGAATGCTTATATAAGTGATTATTTAATTTATCAGGAGATTGTATCATTTCAATCAGGCGATAATAGTTTAGATATAGAGAGACCTATTAATTCTAGTATTAGTGGTACTGTATATTATGATAATGACGATAATTCAATTTATAATTCTGATATAGATGAAAAAATTAGTGATGCAACAGTTCAGCTAATTTATTATTCCAATGTACAAAATAACTATTTGGAGGCGAAAAATACAACAACAGATAGTAATGGTTACTATTCATTTGAGGATGTTGTTCCATCTGATAATTATTTGATTCAAGCAATTAAAGGTTCTGAGTATGAAGCGGTACAGCAAATAACAGTTGAGGCAAATACAACACAGATGATTAATATTTCAATGAGCTTTACCCCTGTAAACGTTTCAGGTTATGCAAAATATCTTAATGCTGCTGTTGAGGGAGCCACTATTACTTTTGAGAAAGATGAGTCTATTTCAGATAATACTGCAGTAAATGGTGAAGCTAATACAGATGAGAAGGGTTATTATTCAGTTCGTTTGCAACCTGGTTCGTATAATATAACTATTATAAAAGAAACAACTGCTTTGGAATATTATCTAGAAGGTGAGAAATTAACAATAACTAAAGGACAAGAAACTGCAAGTAAAAACTTTGAACTTATTAAGAAATCCATAACAGTTACCGGTAAAACACTTTATGATACTTCTGGTTTTAGCAATGTTACTGTTGAGTTTAATAGTGATATTTCTGTGGAAAATAATACAGCTATAAGCGGTAATGTCATATCTGATATAAATGGTGATTACACTATTGAACTTACTCCTGGATCTTATACGGTTTCAATAATTAATAAACAGGTAAATGAGTCTGGTATATTATATGTTTATACAACGCCTGATGATATAACATTGGTAGTATCTGAAACAGATATAATACCTGGTAAAGTTTTAAACATAGAATTAGTTAGAGAAATCAGAGAAACATAGCTATAATAATTAATCTAATTTTTTTCCAATCTTTTTTAATCTTTTTTTTTATATTACTTTTGATGATTGATATTAAAAATGGTAAAAATACTGTTATATATGCTAGAAATGTTATTGAGGAATATGTAAAAAATAAAAAAATTCCTTTATGCAATTTTTCAGGTGTTTTTAAAGATAAAAAAGGTGCTTTTGTTACAATTCACACTTATCCTGATTATAATCTTCGAGGTTGTATTGGAATTCCTTTACCTGTTATGAGTTTGTGTGATGCTATTAAAGAGGGTGCTACATCTGCAACTCATGATCCACGTTTTCCACCACTTAAAGAAGAAGAACTAGATGATATTGTTATTGAGGTTACAGTTTTATCTACTCCTAAATTAATTAAGATTAAAAATCCAAAGGATTATTTTAAGGATATTGTTATTGGCTGTCATGGTTTAATTGTTGAACAGGGTTTTTATAAAGGTTTATTATTGCCACAAGTACCTTTAGAGCAGGGTTGGGATATAGAAGAATTTCTAAATCATACATGTATTAAAGCGGGCCTTATGCCTGATGCATGGTTTGATAAACAAACTAAAGTTTACAAGTTTGGCGGTCAAGTTTTCACAGAAATCAAACCTAGAGGTGAAATAAAGGAGAAGAAACTTAATGAATGAGCTGGTTGTTAAAGGTAAAATTTTTTTCCGTGGGGATTTTCAGGATTCTTGTATCTGTATTGATAATGGAAAAATAACTCAGATAAAAAAAAATTCAACTGGTTATAAAACCCTTGATTTTAAAAATAAAATTATTTTACCAACCGGAGTTGATATTCATGTTCATTTCCGTGAGCCAGGTTTAACTAATAAAGAGGATTGGTTTTCTGGTAGTGTTGCAGCAGCTTTTGGCGGTGTTAGCAGTGTTTTTGATATGCCTAATACTATCCCTCAAACTACTTGTATTGATACAATTAATGATAAGATTAGTATTGCTGAAAATAAATCAATTGTTGATTTTGGAGTTTATGCAGGGATTACAAATGATAACTTTGATCTTATTGAAATAATTGGTAATAAATGCAGTGGATTTAAACTTTTTTTAGGTGGTAGTACTCTTTCTTTGTCTTTTGATAAAAAACGTCTTCGTGAGGTTTTTGATTTAGTAGGTATTTCAAACAAGGCTATTCTAGTTCATGCTGAAGATGAAGAATGTTTGATTAAACATAAAAATGTTGAGACTAACTTGTCAGATCATATGCGTTTTCACCCTAGTATTTGTGAAGAGTTATCTATAAATGAGGTTTTACATGCTGCTAATGGACTTGGTACTAAAGTACATATTTGTCATGTTTCTTCCTGTTTGGGTATTGAACTTTTAAAGAAAAAACCTAGTAATATCAGTTTTGGAATAACTCCTCATCATTGTCTATTAAATATTGAAAATAAAAAAAGTTCAGAAGGTTTATTTAAGGTTAATCCACCAATTAGAACTAGTTTTGATAGAGAATCTTTGTTTTCTTCTGTGAAGTCAGGTTGTGTTGATGTTCTTGAGTCTGATCATGCACCTCATACTTATGATGAAAAAATTGGAGATTTTGATGAAGTTCCTAGTGGTGTACCGGGAATTGAAACAATATATCCCTTGTTTTTATTTTTAGCAAAAAAAGGAGTGATTAGTTTTCAACGTTTAGTTTCTTTGTTTTGCAGTACACCTGCCAATCTTTTAGGAATTAGAAAAGGTCATCTTGAACCAGGTTATGACGCTGATTTTATTGTTGTTGATATTAAAAAAGACTGTAAAATTAAATCTCAAAATTTGCATTCTCGTTGTGGTTGGACTCCTTTTGAGAATTGGCCTGCAATATTTCCTGAGGATGTTTTTATTCGTGGGGAAAAAGTTATAGAGAATTGCAGGATCCAGGTCGAAAAGGGTTTTGGAAATTTTATTGGAGTATAAAATAATGCTTGAGAATTTACCTGAATGGTTTTGGATTTTTTTCACTTCTATGATTCCCTGGTGGGAAGGCAGATATGCTATTGTTATGGCTATGATTCATTTTGGTTGGAACTGGTTTGAGGCAATACCCTTTGCTATACTTGGTAATATTCTACCTGTTCCTTTTATTTTGTTTTTCTTTCATTATATTGAAAAATGGCTAAGAAATTTTAAGTTTTGGTCTAAATTGATGGATTGGCTTTTTTCCAAAACTCGTAAACGCGCAAGTTCTAAGATAAGTCGCTATAAAAATCTTGGATTATTAATGTTTGTAGCAGTTCCTTTACCATTTACTGGTGCTTGGACTGGTGCTTTAATTGCGTACTTATTTGATTTGAAGTTTACAAGATCACTCTTTACAATTTTTACTGGAGTGATTATCGCTGCTTTTATTATGGTTGGATTAACTTTGATTTTTGGAAATATATTTGGCTTTCGGTTTTAAGATATATGGGTATGTGATATGGATGAAAATATAAAATTACTCGCCATAAAAACTGCTGAGAGTGTGGCTAGAAAAGTAAAAAAAGCTTGTATTACTGATTTTTATAAATTTGGGAATACCATTGGTCTTGGTGCTGATGGTACTTTTACTAAATTTATTGATAAACTAGCTGAAGATGCAGCCCTAGGTATAATTAATAAATCTAAAATTAAGGTTAATATTTTAAGTGAAGAAGCTGGTTTTATTGATAATGGGGGAAAATATACTTTTATTTTAGATCCACTAGATGGTACACGAAATGCATATCGAGGAATTCCTTTTTACTCAGTTTCAATTGCCATTGGTAAAAAGAGGATAAGTGATGTTGAATATGGTATTGTTAAAAATATTCCAACAGGTGATGTTTATTCCGCTGAGAGGGATTTTGGTTCTTTTTTAAATGGAAAACGTTTTTGTGTTCCTGAAATTCCAGATAAAGAACTTTTATCCTCTCTTGCACTAGGTAAAAATTTTGATAAAGTAACTTTAAAGTTTGCAAAAAGAGATAAAGTTCGTTCTCTTGGCTCTTCTTCACTTGAGATGTGTATGGTTGCAATTGGTGGTCTTGATTACTTTATAGTTGGTAAAGAATATCTTAGAGTTATTGATATTGCAGCATCAACTTTGATTTTACGTGAAGCTGGTGGTTTTGTTACAAATATCCATGGTGAAAAATTAGACATGCCCTTTGACTTAGAGGAACGAACTAGTGTTGTTGCTGCTTGTAATATGAATTTAATCAAAAAAATTATTTTTTAAATTCTTTTATATTTTCAAGTATGCTTTTCCATTCGATTATATCTCTACATTTTCCACAGTAACCATTATAGTTTTCATATTCAAATTTATGCATTTTTCTATTGCAATATTTACATTTAAATTTACATTCTTTATCGTTTATCATTTTTATCCAATAAATTCTTTTAGAGTTTTTTGATTATCATCAGGAAGTATTACTTTTCTTTCTACTTCAATCCATTCAAGTTTATATTCCGAAAGTAAGTTTTTTACCATATCCGGAATTTTTGGTGCACATAGTATACCTCGTATATTTGCTTTATCAACATCTTTTTTTATATCTTTAACATACATGCGTAATTGATGAACAGAACTAATATTTGCTAGACTTCTTTTCACCTCTATTATAACAGGTGTATGGTTTTTATCAAAACAAAATAAATCAATCATACCTGATTTTACAGGTTTTTCTCTTTTGATAACTCTAAGTCCTTCTTCAATAATTGAGGGATTATTAATGATTTGATTTACTACATCTAATTCCATTCCTGAAATTATGATTTTTGCTTTGTCTTTTAGAGAAGTTATAGTTATAAATTTTATTTTTCTAAATTTTATTTTCATTTTTTCTGGAGGTTTTTTGTTATATGATTTTAAAACTAATTTATCCTCTTTTAATGTGAACTTTGTTTTACTACCTGTGGGTTGCCAATTTATTGGTTCACGCATCTTGGATTGATGAACAAGAACTGTTCCATCTTGTTTTATCATAATTATTCGTTCACCCCAATCTAAAAAAGAACGAGCTCTGCCTTTATAATCAATTATACAGTCACCACCAAGTATAATCATTGTTTTATCAGGTTTACTTGTATGATTTTTTTTAATAAATTCTAAAGCATCTGAACTATTTGGATTAACAAGGTTTTTAGTCATATAGCTTCCTTTAAAATTGATATGTTCGTGGGTATAATTGTTTGTTTTGGTTATATATGAACATTTTAAATACTAGTTCTTGATTGAAAACTTCAGATGAGTGTTACAGATTATATCCTTAAAAAATTAAATAAAAAAAAACTACATTTTTCATTACTTGATCCCGAAGATCAAACACCACATCAAGCAGGTAATCTTTCAAGAATTGCAGAGGAGGCAGGCTCTTCAGCTATAATGGTGGGAGGATCAACTCTTTCATCTAGTTTTCAAGTTGATAATACAGTAAAAGCAATAAAAAAAAAATCTAACCTTCCAGTTATATTATTTCCTTCTGGTGTAAAATTTCTCAGTAAATATGCTGATGCAATTTTTTTTATGAGTTGTCTAAATTCACGTAACCTAGGTTTTTTAATTAGAGAACATGTTCAAGGATCATCATTTATTAAACAAGTTGGAATTGAACCAATATCCATGGGTTATTTAATAGTTGAACCAGGTATGACTGTAGCAAAAATGGGAGAGGTTGATTTAGTTAAACGTGATGACTTACAAACAGCTGTTGGCTATGCTCTGGCATCACAATATTTTGGAATGAAATTTTTTTATCTTGAAGCTGGTTCAGGCGCATCTCAACCTGTAACAAATGAGATGATTACAGAAGTTAAAAAAAATACTAATATTCCTCTAATAGTCGGGGGTGGTATTCGTTCTGCTAAAAAAGCCCATGAAAAAGCTCTTGCAGGTGCAGATATAATTGTTACAGGTACAACTCTTGAAAAAGATAAAAACATTGATAAAACATTAAGAGAAATTATAAAAGCAATTGAAGAGTAAATGATTTTTATGAATTTATTACTATCTATTGGTGGCGCATCAGGTTGTATATATGGTATACGTCTTTTATATGAACTTAAAAATGCAGATTTTCAAACACATTTAATTATTTCTAATAATGCTAAAAAAATCATAGAATATGAGACAAATTATAAATTTTCAGATTTAAAAAATAAAGCTGATTTATATTTTGAAAATAATAATATGTTTGCAGGTCCCGCGAGCGGTTCTTATAATTTAGATGCAATGATTATTTGTCCATGTAGTATGAAAACACTTTCTGCAATCGCAAATGGTTACGGGAACACTCTTACTAGTAGAGCTGCTAGTTGTATTTTAAAAGAAGGAAAAAAATTGATTCTAGTTCCTCGCGAAACTCCTTTTGATTTAATTACTGTTCAAAATATTGAAAAAGTAATGCTTGCTGGTGCATCTATCATTCCTGCAATGCCTGCTTTTTATCATAAACCGAAAAAAATAGATGGTCTTATTGATTTTATAGTAGGTAAAATACTTGATCAATTAAATGTTAATCATTCTCTATATAAACGCTGGATTTAATTTTTTTAGGTCTATTCTTTGCAGAGTTTTATAAAGTTTTTAAAAATCAATTTACCATATTCTGTGTGTTCGACTTCAGGGTGAAATTGAAGTCCATAAAATAGTTTATTTTTATGTTTCATTGCCTGAATTTTACAACTTTCGCTTTTAGCTAAACAAATAAAATTATGAGGAAGCTTTGTAACTTCATCATTGTGAGATTCCCAAACAATAGATTTTTTTGGAACACCTTTGAAAATATCATTATCTTTTGTAATAATAAGCTCAATTTTACCATACTCTGGTTTTTTTGAAGGTTTTGCTACTCCCCCAAAAAAATGAGCCATATATTGATGACCTGCACAAATACCTAAAATTGGAAAATTTGCTTTTCTAAGATATTCATCAATATTTCCAAGGATACTCTTAAGACCAATTCTTGGTGCACCACCTGATAAAATCAATCCATTTATATCTTCTTTTACTAGATCTGTATATAATGTAGTATTAGCGATTATCTTTGTTTCTACATCAAGATCACGTAAAGTACGCCACTCACGATGAGTCCATTGACCTCCATTATCTACAACAAAAATTTTAACCATTATTTTATTACTCCCACTCAACTGTTCCTGGTGGTTTATTTGTTATATCGTATATTACACGGTTGACTTTTTCTTTTAAAGAATTTGTAACACGTGTTGAAATTTTATCAAGAACATCATGGGGTATTTTACTATAATCACAAGTCATAGCATCTATACTTTCAACTGATCGTAATGCAATAACATCACCGTATGCACGCTGGTCGCCATGTACACCAACACTTTTTACTGGTAATAAAACTGCAAAATATTGCCAAGGCTGTTTCATAATTCCTTTTTTAACAGCTTTATTAATTTCATCTTCAACAATAAAACAAGCTTCACGAACAACATCAACACGTTCAGGACTTGCTTCTCCAATAATTCTAACAGCAAGACCAGGTCCTGGGAATGGTTGTTTTTCAGAGATCTCAAGTTTTAATTCTCGGGCGATATTTCTAACTTCATCTTTATATAAATCACGAAGTGGTTCAATAAGTTTAAGTTTCATTGATTTTGGAAGACCACCGACATTATGATGAGATTTTATTGTATCGCGTAGTTCTCCACCAGATTCAATCCAATCCGGGGCGATTGTTCCCTGTACTAAGTATTCAATTTTTTCTTTTTTTGCAACTTTTTCAAAAACACGTATAAATTTTTCACCAATAATTTTACGTTTTTTTTCAGGATCATATACATCTTTTAAAGCATTATAAAACTCTTTACTTGCATCAACAAAGCGAAAGTTAAGCTTCATTTTTTTCATTAACTCTTTCACTTCGTTACTTTCGTTTTTACGCATATACCCTGTATCAACATGAACTGCAACTAAATTTTTACCAATGGCTTTGTATACAAGGGCTGCGCAAACTGTACTATCTACACCCCCTGAAAAAGCGATCAATGTTTTACCGGAGATTTCTTTTTTAAGATTGTTAATAGTAATTTCGATGAATTTTTTTGCTTTAAACATATTTTTTTTATCTCTTTAGTACCTTTTCTTTCATCATTTCTCTATGTTCCTTTATTTCATCCCTAAGTTTTTTATCTTTAATTGATAAAATTTGAATTGCAAGAAGTACGGCATTATCACTGCGGTCAAGACCAACTGCAGCTACAGGTATACCAGGCGGCATCTGAATGATACTAAGAATTGAATCAAAATTTATTTTACCACTAACAGGTACACCAATTACAGGTTTTATAGTATGTGCTGCAATTGCACCGGGAAGGGCTGCTGATAGACCTGCAACACCAATAAATATATCTGCATTATTTTTTTCAACAAGTTCTTTTAAATAATCAGGTGTACGATGTGCACTAGCAATTTTAATATCATAATCAACACTAAAATCTTTGAGTATTTTTTCTGCTTTTTCAACAACGGGCATATCTGATTTGCTACCAAGAATTATTTGAATTTTCATTTCTATCAAGCCAGGAAATAGAAAAAGGGATATAAAATGTTTCGACTAAGAGAAGAAACGAGGCGCAAACTAATTATACCTAATATTATTGTTCAGTGAAAAACTGATGCTAAAATGAAACTAGTAATCTGTGAAAAAAACATTTCTGCAAATAGAATTGCATATTTTTTATCAAACGGTAAAGCTAAAAACAAGAGAATAGGTAAAATACCTGTTTATGAGTTTATAAAAAATAATGAAAATTGGGAAGTTATAGGTCTAAAAGGTCATATTATTAACCTTGATTTCCCCAAGGGATTTAATAATTGGAATCAAGTTCAACCAAAGGAATTAATTAATATAGACCCTGTAAAAAATATTAGTGAAAAGAGTATCGGAATAGCTATAAAGACTTTATCTGATAAAAATCCGTTTATAATTGTTGCAACTGATTTCGACCGAGAGGGAGAATTAATCGGTGTTGAAGTAATAGATTTTATAAAGAGATTTAATAAAAATATTACACAGGTTAAAAGAGCAAAATTTAGTGCAATTACAAGCTATGAAATAAGTAATGCTTTTGAAAATCTTTCAGAAATAAACTATAATCTTTCCAGTGCTGGTGAAACAAGACAAATTATTGATCTTATTTGGGGTGCAGTTCTTACACGTTTTATAAGCCTTACTTCAAATCGTCTTGGGAAAGATTTTTTATCAATTGGACGTGTCCAATCTCCAACTCTTGCTTTACTTGTAGATCGTGAAAAAGAAATTCAAAACTTCGAACCTAAAACTTTTTGGAAAATTATTGCCACATGTAAAAAAGAAGAATCTTTTAATTGTTTTCATTCTGAAGGACAATTTTGGGATGAAAACAAAGTTAAAACAATTTTTAATAATATTAAAAATAGTAAAAAGGGAAAAGTAATAGAAGTAGATAAGAAAATTCAACGTGAAACACCACCAAGTCCTTTTAGTACTACTAGTTTTTTAGAGTCTGTTTCTTTTCTTGGAATAAGTACTTCACGTGCAATGAGTGTTGCTGAAGAACTTTATATGTCTGGTCTTATATCTTATCCCAGAACTGATAACACTGTTTATCCTTCTAGTTTAAATATTAAAAATATTCTTGAGAAATTAAAAAAATCTGATTTTTCAAAAGAAACTGAAGAAATTATAAAAAATGGTCGAAAGTATCCTACTCGTGGTAAGAAAAAAACTACTGATCATCCACCTATTCACCCTGTTGGTGTACCCGGTATTAAAAAACTTAAGGCGGAATCTAAACAAATTTATGAACTTATTGTTAGACGTTTTCTTGCAACATTAGCAAAAGATGCAATATCTGAGAATATGAAAGTAGTTATTGATATATCAGATGAGAAATTTAAGGCAGAAGGTTATTTTTTAATTGAACCTAACTGGCGAAAAATTTATACTTATTACAAAGAAAAAAGAAAACCTTTACCTGAACTTGTTAGAGGAGAAAATATTGATGTTACAAAAATTATTTTAAAAGAAGACGAAACAAAACCCCCAAATCGATATACACAAGGGAATCTTATTGGTAAAATGGAACAAATGACTTTGGGTACAAAAAGTACACGACATGAAATCATTCAAAAACTTTTTTCAAGAAAATATATAACTTTATCCCCGTTAAAGCCTACTCCGATGGGTTTTGCTGTGATAGATGCTATGGGCGATTGTGATGTTGTAAAACCTAAGATGACATCAAAACTTGAATATGACATGGATGCTATATCAGAGGGTAATAAAACTCTAAAGGATACTATTGACGAATCCAGGAAAATGCTTACTCAAGTAATGATTTCTCTGGAAAAAGATAAAGAGAAAATAAAAAACAACATAACAAATGCTTCAAGACAACAAAATATAATTGCGAAATGTCCTAAATGTGGTAAAGATTTAATTGTTCGTTTTTCAAAGAAAGGCAATCGTTTTGTTGGCTGTACAGGTTATCCAGAATGTAAAAATACTTATCCTATTCCACAAAAAGGAGGAATAGCTACAGTTTCTAATCCTTGTAGTAAATGTCAATCTCCACAGATTAAAATTATTAATAAAGGTAAAAGACCTTGGCAGATTTGCCTCAATCCTGATTGTTCTAAAAGTTAATATTTGTATCATTTGTACAATAAAATATATAAATGATAATATTTATAAGATATTAATTAATATTTTAAAAAGAATAAAAAAGGTGTATTTAATGATAAATAAAAATAATACAAAAATATTTTTTTTAATATCATTATTAACATTATTAATTATTTCTTCAAGTTTTTCATTAGCAACTATTGAAAGTATAAATAAAGAAAAAATAAAACAAAACTTAAACATCTTAAAAATAACAAAAGTGAATAAAAATGTATTAGTAAATTCAATGGCATCGCTTTCAGAAAAATCTTTACAGATAACTAATGATTATGAACAAATTATTTCAGATGAAATATACCCTGAGTATAATCCTTCTATTGCAGTAAGTGGAAATAGAGCAATTATTTTTTATGAAACATTAGAAGAGGATAAAACAAAAATTTATTATAAAAGATCTTCAGATAATTTTCAATATTGGTCAGAACCAATATATGTTGATGCTACTTTTAATGACATAACATATAATACGATATTGCCAAGTTTTACAAAGATAACAACGATTAATGAATATTTTGGGACCTTTTTAACATCTGACAATAGTAGTTATATTTTTGAATTATCAGGATATCACTTACAAAATTTAGCATTGTGGGATTATACAAATATTACTTCTAATGGAGTATTCATTGGTGATTTTTATGACTTTAAAACCCCTGATTTAATAAGCTATCCCGACTCTATTATTCCATGGGTTATGGGAGTTATAGGGAAAGGGGAATTCATTGAAGAATATGATGAATTGAATTGTAATGATTCGCCTATGTTTTTTTATAAAGATGTTGATAATCCAAGTTCTAGTAGGACAATAGTATTTTTCCCAGAGGTTTCAAATTGTAGTAATATGTCTATTTGTTTAGGTGAAAATAATGTTGATGAACCTATGATTTATGGTGTATGTGAAATAACAAATAATACAAGAAAGGATTTGCTTTTTTTCCATGGGACTCCTGATATTTGGAATAGCGAAGATCTGCTTAGAAAATATGTTCTTGTTGGTACTGAAAATTTGATACATCCAAAAATATATGCAGAAGATAATAATATCTATATTGTTGCTGAAACAAGTTCGCAAGAAATAATTATGTATTATTCAAATAACTATGGTTCGAATGAAAGTTGGATTTTAAAAAAGATTACACAAAATATCTTGGATATTGATTCTAAATCTGTTTATCCAGAGATATATGCAAAAGATACACATGTTTTTTGTAGTTTTATCGAATCTGGAAATTTAACTGTTACTGCTTCTGAGGACTTTGGTGTTCATTGGATGACACCATATGTTATTAATTCAGTGAATGGAACTGTTGTTGAGGGATATCATCATAAAGAAATGGCTAATAACCATATTTTTGTTTGGACTGATAATCGAAATGGAAATTTTGACATATATTTTTATGTTGACTATATTGCAGAAGTTGATCTTGAATTGTTAGGTATAAATCTTGCGGGTGATTTACAACCATTTAATACAAAGAATCTTTTACAGATATCAGTCAAAAATAATGGTGATGCAATAGCAAGAAGTATTAAAATGAATGTGACCTTTACCTTTAAAGATGGTACTCTTGCTTATTCAGATAAAATCTTTGAGATAGATTATTTAATGCCTGGTGAAAATGTAACAATTTCAAGGTACTTATTTAATTTTGAGATATCTGAGTTATTATTTGCTTTTATAGATTTTGCGGGAATTGTCAACATAGCTGTTGAAGTCGATCCAGAAGATTCTACTGGTGATGTAGATTTTAGTAATAACTATGGTCATATCGGGGGAATTTCATATTCTGATATTTTCCCTATAATCGGCAGTTATGAAGATTTATTTTTATGGATTAAGGAGTTTTTTTATTAAAAATAAGGCTTTTTAAAAATTCCTTTTTCTGTTATATAACCTGTTACATATTTATGACTAGTTATATCAAATGCAGGGTTTCTTACTTTTGTATAATCTGGCATTATCTTACAGTTATTGATTAATGCTAATTCTTCTCTTCCTCTCTCCTCGATTATTATTTCTTCACCAGTTTTTATATTTTTATCAAAAGTATTAACAGGGGCTGCAACATAAAAAGGAATATTATTTTCATATGCAAGAACTGCTTTTTCATATGTTCCAATTTTATTAGCAAAATCACCATTTGCTGTAATTCTATCTGCCCCTGTAATCACCATATCAATTTCACCTTTTTTCATAAAAAAACCTGCTGCATTATCAGCAATTACTGCATGGGGAATTCCCTCTTGCTCTAACTCCCAATCTGTTAGTAATCCTTGACAACGTGGTCGTGTTTCATCAGCGAAAACAAAAAACTTTTTTCCTTTTCTATGGGCAATATAAAAGGGAGCAAGAGCGGTACCCCAATCTACTGTTGCAAGTGCACCTGCATTACAATGAGTAAGAATATTCATATTGTTTTTAATTAATTTTTCACCATTTATTCCAATTTTATGGCATTTATCAACTATCTCTTCAACATAAGTATTTGCAGCATTAAGAGGATTAATGTCATTTTTTATTTTATTAATCATATAGTCAACTGCATAGAACAAATCATATGCTGTTGGCCTTGTTTTTTTAAGTTTTTCGGCTGTTTTTTCTAAATCATCGAAACCTAGAACCATTCCATATGCAGCCGTAGCACCAATAGCTGGTGCGCCACGTACAACCATTTCCTTTATTGCAAAACAACATTCATCGACATTTTCAGCAATATAATATTCAAGTTTGTATGGTAATTTTCTCTGATCAATAAATTTAATTTTATTTTTTTCATACCCGAGGGCACGAATTTCTTTACCATCTATTTTCATTTTTAATCAAACTCCAAAAATATCCTGAATCTGTTTTTCAATATCTGCAGTATTTCTTCCAACAATCAATAAGCCATAGTTTTTAATTATTATTTTTTTATAATTTCTCAGTGCTTTCAAAACCTCTTTAATATTATTTAAGCTATTAATAGGATATTTATGAGTAACTTCTGTAATATTTTTCTTTTTTATTATATTAGCAATAACGGCTTTATTTATTTGTACAATAAAATTAACGTCATCTCTTGCATGATGAATCATCCAATGAAGAGAGGTCTCAATTTTTGGTATAGTAGAACCAATTAAAAGAAGATTATTTCTAATAGCATCGTAATCAACAACTTCTAGCAAATCCTCTCTTTTTATATTTAGTATATCCTTTACTTTTCCGTTAATAATCATTCTTTTTCCAAATCCTATACTGAAGATAGCATCGCTATCTTTTGTCAAAACGCTTTTTTCTTTAAGTTTTTTACTTACTTTTAATATTTCAACAATTAGAGGACTATTGATCTCTTCTTTTGAAATATAAAAAACCTTTAACTTTTCGTTAAAAACAATATTATCATTCATTGAAAACCTAATAGAAAAAAACCTCTTTTTATTTTTTGCAAAAAATTAGAACTTAAAATTACAATTTTTATTATTATACAAGTGTATTTATAAGTTGAACTTATCTAATTTAACTTATAATAAAGTTATTCAGCAGATATATTACAAATTATAAGAAATTCTAGAATATTTTAAATAAAAATTTTGTAATAAGTAAAAATAAAAAAAATTTAATTTTTTCTTCTATAATTATAGCTTAGAGTTCACCGCGTTTAATTTTATCTTTTAATATATCGAACTGCTTTCTTGTTAGTGTACATACATTGGTTTTTTCTCCAATTATTACTTTATCTTCTTGTACATCAACAATTGGGCACTTAGGCGGTATACAACTTCCTTCACTACATAAAACTACAGCCATATAATTCTACCTCTGTTTAACAATTGTTAAAACAAAAGATAATAAGGTTTAAAAATTTTTCGGTAAATATAAGATACAAAATTATATATATTGTTTAATTTGAAATTTTTCCTTATCGATTTTTGTTACAATCCTTGACATCCTTCGATGAATTTTATCAACTTTATTTATACTAATTTTGATATCAGATCCAACTTTTTCTTCAAATCCTTTTGTTATAACAGAAAATACCTTATCAAAATATAAGTTTGAATCTTTTTGTTCATCATCTAAAACAAGCTCTATGTCAATGCTGCCCATGTCATTCTGAATAATCTGTGTATCTTTTAAAACTGTAGTTTTAAGTTCATATAAAACTCTACTATAAATCTCAGAAATTGTTGAGGGAAGTAATATCCTACCATTTGAAAAATATAAAGCGAGATCATCTCGACCATATACTCGATAAATTAAATCACCAATCATATCACAATCAGTTTTTTCATATAAAGGAGAAATTATATCGTTAATTGCATTATATCTTATAATAGGAGTACCATTTCCATAAAGCTTTGTTATAATCAGTTTACCTGGCTCCTTTGTATCAACTTGCTTACCGTCTTTTAAAACCTCTAAATGTACAAGATCCGACATTACGTGATAATGACCGTATTTGCATTGAAAAGCAATAGTTCCTGTTTCAGTGGTACCATATAATTCAAAGACAGGTGCATTAAATATTTCTTCTATTAATTTTCTAAGGTTTTTATCAAGAACACCACCAGTTGATGCAATAACTTTTGGTTTAATTTTTTTCCCAAATCCTTGCTCTTTTAATAAAGCGAGATGTCCAAGCATCCCAGGATATCCACCTAAAAAATCTGGCTTAAAATGATTAATTTCTTTTATTAATTCATCTGGTTTGTTATTAGTATTAAGCCATTGCATATTTCTAAAAAAACTGGTATTAAGATTTCCAAGCAAGCCTCTTATAATAAATCCATTTTCAATAGTGTGAGGTGCAAGATCAGCTATAATAGTTAATCTGTCTTTTCTCCAGTTAATTTCATGTTCTCTTAATGCCCTTATATGATTAAAAAACCATTGTATGACATCATACATATCCTGATAAATTGCTAATTTTTTACCTGTTGTTCCAGAAGTTGAAATTTCTAATAATTTTTTTTTATTGATTTTTGATGAAATAATACCATCGGGATAATATTTTTTAATATCTTCTTTAGTTATAATTGGTAGTTTATCAATTTCTTTTATTTTATTTATAGAGTATGGTTTTATACCTTCTTTTTTGTATTTATCATGATAAAGTGGAACAGAAAAAGCATATCTGACGATATTTCTAAGAGCTTTATCTCTAAAATTATTTAGTTCTTTTTCGTTTAATTTTTTTAGTCTATTAATATCAAATAAATATTTACGTAGAATTTTTGAAAGGAATATTGGATTATAGAAAGGATTCATAATCTTTTCATCTATTATTTTATTATAATATTATCTTATGATTAATTAATAAAATTGTTTAAATAGCTATCTCTACATTTTAGAAAAGTTTTATGAATATATTAATTGTCGAAAATATTTGGATGGGGGAAACCAAATATGGTTTTTTTGATAAATTATTACTAAATTCATTTACTATACTTCCAACACTTTATGCTCGAAAAATTAATGCAATAACACCAAAAAAACATTCTGTAGAAATAATTAATGAACGGAATGATATAATTGATTTTAATAGGAAATATGATTTGGTAAATATAAACTATACCACATCAACAGTTAAGAGAGCCTATGAAATTTCAGATGAATTTAGAAAAAGAGGAATATCTGTGGTTTTAAGTGGAGTACATACATCATTAATGCCTAAGGAGGCAAAAGAACATGCAGATAGTATTCTTCTTGGATGGGGGGAATTAAATTGGTTAGATCTTCTGAATGATTATGAGAAAAACAGATTAAAACCTGTATATATGCATAAGAGTTATGATAAAAATACACGACTTCCTCCGATTAATATTGAGTTGCCTGCATTTGTAATAAGTGGAGCGATAGAGGCGACCCGTGGCTGTCCTTTTAGCTGTGATTTCTGTCCTGAAACAAGCATTACTGGAGGATCAGAATTTTATAAAAGACCTGTAGATGAGGTAATTGAAGAAATTAAAAATATGCCATATAAATTTTTTACGTTTTATGATACTTCATTGACTATAGATCCTAATTATTCTAAGGAGCTTTTTAGAAAAATGATTGGTTTAAAAAAGAAGTTTTCTTGTAATGGTAATGTAGATGTTTTAGCAAATGATATTGAGTTAGTAAAACTTTCAAGGAAAGCTGGTTGTAGATCATGGCTTATTGGTTTTGAATCATTTTCACAGGGGACACTTAATAGTGTTAATAAAATAACAAATAAAGTTGAGGAATATAAAAAAGCTGTAGAGAATATTCATAATAATAAGATGATAGTAGTCGGAGATTTTATGTTTGGATTTGATTCGGATACAAAAGATGTGTTTGATGAGACTATTAAGCAGATAAATTTTTTAAGGATTGATGCAGCTGATTTCTGTATACTTACTCCTTTTCCCGGTACACCGATTTATAATAAATTTGAAAAGGAAGAAAGGATTCTTATTAAAGATTGGTCGCAATATACTCTTAAAAATCCTGTTTTTTTACCTAAGAATATGACACCGGAAGAACTTCTTGAAGGTGTAAGAAAAATGTACTATGAATACTATTCAACATCAAATAACATTAAAAGAATATTTAGAAGTATTAGATTAGGTATGTTGCCATTTTTACTTGTATTTCAGAGAACATTTTCTGCTGCTATGAGTCATAGGAAGCTGTTTTTTTAGAAAATCCTAAGAATATAAAAGTACCAATAATATTTTTAAAAAATAAAGTAAGATATGACTGTATAAAACCAAAATCATTATTTCTCATAGACTTAGTTACTAACTTTAAAATAAAACTTAACCTCATATAATATTCTCTGTTAGCCTTATTGCATATTTTTATTAATTCTTTGTAAGGATATAAGCCCAGATTTCTTTTTGAGTCAGCATATACTATATATTCGTTTTCTGAAATTTTTCCTTGTTGAACAGCATTGCACCAAAGCTCGGATCCAGCGACATATTTTAGAGGAAGAAAAGAAACAGAATCTAATTGGAGTGATTTTGCAAAATTAATTGTTATTTGGAAATTTTTCTCATTTTCAAAGGGGGCCCCTAATATAAAAGTCCCAATTGTAAAAAACCCCATCTTATTGCTTAATAAAATAGCATTTTTAATTTTTTCAAGATTTGTTTTTTTATTATAAAAATCTAGAATTTCTTGATTACCTGATTCAAGTCCAAATTGAAGATGTGTTACTCCTGCTTTTTTCATAATATTAAATAATTTATTATCTACTGAGTCTACTCTAACTGCAGTGGCAATAAATTTCATTTTAATTTTTTCATGTATAATTTCTTTGAAGAGTTGAATTGCTTGTTTTTTATCTGCTAAAAAATTATCATCTTCAAATGCTATAATTTTGTATCCCTGTTTTTGAAGGATTTTTAATTCCTCAATTATGTTTTTTACAGATCTAATCCTATATCTTTTCATTCCAATATAGTTTCTTGAACAAAATTTACAGTTAAAAGGGCAACCTCTGCTTGTAATAATTGTTGTAAATTCTCCTTTTTTTATATGTGGATTGTATTCTTTACCATAGATATTATCTTTAACAAGATTTCTTGCTGGGAAAGAAATTGTATCCAGGTTAGTTATTAGTTTTAATGGTTTACCGTTAAGAATCTTTTTATTTTTTTTATAATAAATTCCTGGTATATCTGAGAATTTTAATTTACCATTTATAGCTTTTATGATATCATTTATTATCGTTTCTCCATCTCCTTGTACACAAATATCTGCTTTGGTAACTTCTAAAGCTTTTTTAGGGAACATTGAACAATGAGGTCCACCTATTATTATCTTTAATTTTGGTTTTGTTTCTTTAATCATTTTAATTAAATTAATTGTTGTATCTAAGTTAATACTCAAAACAGTTATTCCTATAATTTGTACTTTCTTAATTTCTTCTATTAGTTTTTCTTCGTTGTATTCCTCTGACGAATAATCAATTATTTTTACATTATGGCTTTTTTCTTGGAGACTCTTAGCAAGATATAATAGTCCCAGAGGTGGTGCAATTCCTAAAAATATATTTTTTCTATTCTCGTTTAGATTTTTTTTAATTGGGGGATAAATAAGTAAAATATTAATATTTTTTCCTCCTATGCTATATATACTAAATAGTTATTGGATAAATTTTCATATTCTTGCTGCTAATAATGCATATGATACCAGTTACGGTAATTATAGTGTATATGGTTATATAGGCATTCATATGATGACTTAACAGTATTAGATATTTATACAAGTGATATGTCACTTTTGATATTAATTATTGCTATTGTTACACATGTTGTTTAACTTTTTTTATGGGGAAATATTTAACTTGTCCTATTGGATTAATATTTTTGGTTATTTATTAGTAGTTAAGTTAAATCATATTAAACAATCATATTGGCATTATCTGTCTCAGGTTATCCAGCATTTGATTTTGTGGTGATGCAGAGTTTAGGTTTATTTGTGGAAGTTGATTAAGATAGTTAGTGGTATGGAGAAGGATAAATTTAAAGAATATTAAAATGATAATTTAAAGGAGTAAAGCTATGAAGAGATGCCCTTGGTGTGAAAATAATGATTTATATTTAAAATATCATGATGAAGAATGGGGTGTTCCTGTTCATGATGATAATAGACATTTTGAATTCTTGATACTTGAAGGAGTTCAAGCAGGTCTAAGTTGGTTAACAGTTTTAAAAAAAAGGGAGAACTATCGTAAAGCATATGATAATTTTGATCCACTTAAAATTGCAAAATATGATGAAAATAAGATTTTTCAACTTATGAATAATAAAGGATTAATAAGAAATATAAGAAAGGTTGAAGCTTCAATAAATAATGCAAAGAAATTTATTGACATTCAAAAAGAATTTGGAAGTTTTGATACCTATATATGGAATTTTGTAAATAATAAACCAATAGTAAATTACTGGAAAAATGAATCTGAAATACCTTCAAAAACTGAATTGTCTGATAAAGTAAGTGAAAAGTTAAGAGATAGAGGTTTTAAATTTGTTGGTTCAACTATAATTTATTCTCATCTTCAAGCAACAGGTATAATTAATGATCATTTAATTGATTGTTTTAGATTTAATCAAATAAATGAAAAATCAAATAGCTATTAATTTAATTAATTATCAATATGAGGAGGATTTGTACAGGATTTATTATAAAGCATTGGTTTATTAATTTTTTATGGGTTGAAAAAATCTTTGAATTTATTTATTTCAGGATTGTTTATTCCACTTTTTTGAACTGAAAACATTTCTTTATGTAAATCTATTTCTGAAACATTTCCTGGATATAATTTGTTATAAAGCTCTACTACTTTCTTTGCATCTTTTAAATTTTTTGCGCTAATTAATAAGACTACAAATTTAAATTGTAATAAAATTTAATTAGTTAACTATAAAAGATTGAAAAATGATTTTCTATAAAGATGGATAAGTTTAAAAAAGAAATTAGAGATGAAATTAGTTTATTACTTGCTGAAAAAAGAACATCACTTGCAATGTTAAGAACTGCTATAGCGATTTTTACTTTACCTTTATCTGTTTTTACAATCTTAATTGCAACTTCAAAATTTTATGATGCTATTGAATCTATACATTTGCTTACACCATTAATCATTATTTGTTCATTATTAATCATAATAGGCATTTATCTTATATTTAGGTCATTTAACAAAATAAGAAAAATTGATATTGATATTAAAAACTTGGAAAAGAAATAAATGACATTTTTTTATAGGAAAAAAATATAGTATAAAATTTAAAAATAACCGCTTCATGAAATATAATTATTAGTAGTTATAGTATTTTTTATATTTGTGATATCAAGTGTTCAAGCAAATTTATTAGAAGATATTAAAGAAATAAATCAAGGACTTCAAGAGATGAACAATAAACTAGATGATGTTTCAAATAAATTAACAGATACACTTGATAAAACAGAAAAAGTTGACGACTATGTAGAAGACATTAAAATGCTAATTACTGCAGGAATAGGAGTAATAATTTTAGCAATTATTACACTAATTGGATTAACTTTTTTAATAATAAGGTGGAAAAAATAAAATCAATTCGCTTTAGCTATTTGATTTGCACAATATAGGCCAGTAAGATAAGACTCTTCCAATCCTGCAATATTATAATCACCAATAAGAAACATATTATTTCCTCGTTTGCATTCAATAAGGTTGTGGCCATTAATGGTACCAGCAGGATTCCAGCTTTTACTATTAATTAACTCAGGATTATCAAAATTTTCTTGTACTGATGATGAATCATTCTTGTAATAAAATAAATAGGTTCCATCTTCTAAATCAGCAATTGCTTGTACATTTCCAGGTGGGGCAAACAAATGGTATTTTTTAGTTTTATAATTATTTTTTAGCTTTCCTTTTATATGTAACATATTAGTATTAACTTCCTTGTTTACTTTTTTAACAGCTGCAAAAGATTTTGACCAAGAAATATTTGTTGCCAAAACTATATTTTTTGAATAAAAAAACTTATCTTTAGATTTAATTTTATACTGATTATTTACAAATTTTAAATTTGTTACATTTCCAATTTTTATTTTCTCTTTAAAAGGAGCAATTAACCTTTCTTTTTCAAATTTAAAGGTATAAATTGGAGTTATAAGTGGTAAAAGAAATTGTAAAAAACTAAAAGCGTTCATTTCAGTAATTGTTGAAAAAGTTGTTGAATAAAGAGCTTTAGATAAATAGACATCTGTTCCAGAGTTTATTTTATTTTCTTTTACAAAGTCAGTGGCATTTTGCATATATAGTTTATATAAAAAGGCATTATTTTCAATAGCAGTTTTTTGAGAGCAATAAATAAATGTTTTTCTTAAATTGCGAAATTGTTTTCTAAATTTAAAAAGTAGTTTGGTTATCTTTATAAATTGACCTAAATACTTTACAAGTTTTGGCTCAAATAGGCTATATAGATAATCATTTTCATGAAAACAAAAATCTCTAAGTCTAATCCTAGATTTGATAGAGCTAAATTTTAAAACATTGTCATAATCAGAACAAACAAAAAATGCGCCATAATTTGCAGTTCCATCTTCAGAAGCAAGAATTCTTCCTCCAACATCTTTACTAATTATTAAAAAATCCTTACCATAAGTATTTAGATGTCTGGCACAAGCAAGACCAGCAATTCCTGCTCCGATAATTATTGTCTCATATGATTTTTCTGGCATTTTTTATTGTAATGTAAATCATACTATACAAAGATGTTAGTTCATAGAACAATAGTAGAATGTTAAGATTTAAAAAAATACTAAAACAAATACAATAAGTTAAAAACAATAATCTTAACTTTTCTTACCTCATGAATGGATGCGAAAAATATTTAAAATAGATCTTTCATACATTCTGCTTCATATAATCTATGTGGTAGACATGCAAAATATGCATATGTTTTATCATTATTGGCTATAACAGCCTTTGCATTTGCCCTCGTAGATTATAGACGAAAACTCTTGTTTTTTTTGGTAATTAATTGATCTAAAAAGGATCTTGTTTTTAAAATTTTTTTAAAAAAAAACCTAAAAGACAGGAGCGGACGCCATAGAAAAAAAACAGACAAGGAAGTGAAAAGAAAAATGGAAAAGCAAAAAATAATTGCAATAGAAGCAGTTGCCCTAATTCTAGGGACAATACTTGCTTTAAGTATTAGTGCCGAGAGCAGTAATGTTTCTTCTGACAACTTGTGTGAAAAAAATATGGATTGGGGAGAAATAGAGGTATATACCGAACTTATATATGGTTCCCCTGACTTACCTCTTTTGTGCTCCATCTCAAATGTAAAAATCACTGCAAAAAATGTATTTAATACAGAGTTTAATTATTCGGGTTTAACTAATTATAATGGTAAATGTACACTTTCATCTATACATACTGGCTTTTACAAAATAACAGCAGAAAAAGACGGTTTTGTTGATATGACTTTAATTAAAAATTATAGAATAATTAAGGTAATTTCCTCTCAAACAGTTTATGTAAAATTCACGTTAGCAGAAGAGGGTAGTCCTTGGGATTTAACAGTAATGAATGGATCAATAAACAAGATTTTATTAAAACCTTTAGAGATATTAGTTGAAAGACTCAATATGAAATAATAATTCCTGTGTCTTTTAATTTAAAAAAATCTCTTTTTTTTATTTCAAATCTTTTACATGTTTTATTGGAGTTTTTTTTGATTTTTCATGTATTTCATAGAAAAGTTTATTAATTATGATTAACAAATGTTAATTATGGGGGTGTTGATTGGTAGACTTACTGTTAATTTTGTTCCTGTCCATTCCTTTCCTCCTCTCTCTCTTTTGCCAATCAACTCTTCCACATTATTAAAAAAATCAGTTTTTACATTTTGAAAGAATAAAAAAAAAGAAAACCTTATTAGTTTTTATAAGTATTAAATCATGAGGAGTGATAATATGAGTTTGTTAAATAATGCAAAAATAATTGGTGGAGTTGGGGCTTTATTAACTTTGATTGGTATATTAATTCCAAGTTTTGGATTTTTTATATCTATTGTTGGTTTTATATTAGTATTTGTAGCTGTTAAATATATATCAGATGAAGTAAAAGATAAATCAATATTTAACAATTTTTTATATTTCTTTATTACTGTAATTATTGCAGTTGTTGTAGCAGCTGCAATATTGATTATTACTTTTGTTGAATCTGGAGGAATGACATTTATCAATGAATTACAAAACTTAGCTTATTCAGATCCAATGGCAATCTGGGATACTATACAACCACTTTTCACAGGTGTTATAGCTACATTAGTCATATTTTGGATTTTAATGATTATTAGTATAATATTTCTTAGAAAAAGCTATGATAAAATTGCTGAATATACAAAAGTGAAATGGTTTAGTACAGCAGGGCTTATTTTTCTAATAGGTGCAGTAACTCTAATAATTTTAATAGGATTTATTATAATTCTAATCGGTATAATTATTGAAATAATTGCATATTTTAATCTACCAGATAAGCTTTCAGATAAATAAAAAAATTAAGTAAGTTACGTCGAGGAGGGAATCTAGAGAAAATTACTTTTAATAAGGGTAAAAATTTATGTTAAAATTTAATTTTTAACTAAAAGTTATTAGTTGCTTTTTCAGCATAAGATTTCATCTGTTTTATAATTGATATAAGTCCATTTCCTCTCGTTGGAGAAAGATTTGATTTTAAACCAATTTTTTCAATAAAAAATAGATCAGCATTAATTATATCTTCAGGTTTGTTATCATTTAAAACCTTTAGTATTAAAGATATTATTCCATTTATAAGTAAAGAATCACTATATGCAAAATAATGGATTTTTTCTTTTTTTATATCTGCTTTTAGCCAAACTTGTGACTGACAGCCACCTACAATATAATCGTCAGTCTGTATTATTTCATTAACTTTTTCAAGATTTTTACCTAATTGAATTAAATATTCATATATTTCAAAAAAATCATTGAATTTTGAAAATTCATCAATGATTTCATTTTGAGTTTGATTAATATAATTATTCATTTTTATTTTTGCATCTCCTGGACTTTTTTAATTCCTTCGACTAATTTATCAATATCTTCTTTAGAATTATAAATAGCAAAACTTGCACGTATACTACCTTTAATTTTATAATGATTCATAAGCGGTTCAGCGCAATGTTTACCACTTCTCAGAGCTATACCCATTTTATCAATTATCATAACTGCATCATAATGATGAATATTATCAAGATTAAATGTAACTACTCCACATCTTTTTCTAGGTTTACCATAAACTGTTACACCTTCAAGATTAGTAAGTTTTTCATAAGCATACTTTGTTAAAAAGTTCTCGTGTTTTTCAATTTCTTCAATGCCAATTTTATTAATATATTCAATGGCTTTTCCAAGACTTATTACTGCTGATATGTTATTTGTTCCTGCTTCAAATTTAAATGGTGGATCAGCAAAAGTTGTTTTTTCAAAACTTACTTTAGATATCATACCTCCTCCAAATTTGTATGGAGGTAGAGTATTCAACCATTTCTCTTTTAGATATAAAACTCCGATGCCTGTCTCTGCATATATTTTATGACCAGAAAAAGCATAGAAATCACAATCCAGGTTTTGAACATCAACAGGTATTCGTGGTATAGCCTGTGCACCATCTATTAAAACAGGAATTTCTTTTTCATGAGCAATTTCAACAATTTTTTTAACAGGGTTAATTGTTCCTAAAACATTTGAGATGTGGGTTATAGAAATCAGCTTTGTTTTATCTGTTATTAGATTTTCTAAAGTGTCAAGTCTAAGATCTCCATTTTTGTCAATTTCTATTATTTTTAATTTTGCTTTTTTATTTTCACATAGCATCTGCCATGGGATTATATTTGAATGATGTTCCATCTCTGTGATTATGATTTCATCATCTTTTTTTAAATAATTCCGGCCATATGAGGTTGCTAAAAAATTTATCGACTCAGTGGTTCCTGATGTAAAAATTATTTCCTCAGATTTATTGGCATTAATAAATTCTTTTACTTTCTCTCTCACAGATTCGTATATATTACTTGCTTGTATACTTAAGTAATGATCAGTTCTATGAATATTTGAATTCATATTAGTGTAAAAATTTATAATACTATCTATTACCTCCTGAGGTTTATGTGTAGTTGCAGAGTTGTCCAGATAAATCATTTGATTTCCATTTATTTTTTTATTAAGAATTGGAAAATCTGATCGGATTCTTTGGATATCAAACATATTAATCAAACTTTTTTTCTAATAAAACTAGTGAAAACCATCTATTTTTATCAGTATACTGTTTTTTTATTTTTAGATCTGCTTCTTCAGCTAATTTTTTTATGTCATGCTCTGTGAACTTATATGAATTCTCTGTATGTATTGTTTCACCTTCTTTAATAATAATATTGGTGGAATAATTAGGGCAGAGTATTTCTATATTTTTTCTTGCTTTTAGATGCATTTCTATTCTTGAAAGTTTTTCATTAAAGAATGCAACATGCTTAAAATTTTCAGGTTTAAAATTAGAGTTTATATGACTATTTATTACATTTAATATATTTTTGTTAAATTTTTCAGTTACATTTTGACTATCATTATATGCTTTTTCAAGGATTTTTTTACTTTTAACCATATCAAAACCCAAAAGAAGTAAATCCTCTTGATTCATAATATTCTTTAGACTAATAAGGAAACTTTGGGCTTTTTCCATTGATAGATTACCAATTGTACTTCCAAGAAAACATATAATCTTTTTTGATTTCTTTGGTATTGCATGTAGTTGAGATATAAAATCAGCTATGATTCCATGAACTTTTAGTTCGGGATATTTGCTTAACAATATATTAGATGATTTTTTAATTGCTGATTCACTTATATCAAATGGTATATAACATATTGTATCTCTATTTTCCTTTGAAACGGCATCTAATAAAATTGATATCTTAGTAGAATCTCCACTTCCAAATTCAATGATATTAACATTTCTAATTTTATCACTTATATCATATGCTGCCTTTTTTATCAATGGAATTTCAGTACGGGTTAGATAGTATTCAGGAAGTTTGGTTATTTCTTGGAAAAGCTTAGAGCCTATATTATCATAAAAAAATATACATGAGATCATTTTTGATGGGCTATTAAGACCATTGAATATGTTTTCCTGGATACTTTTATTATCATTATTTGACAGATAATTATCAATTTTTACTGATGAATTAAGAATACTCTCCCTCCATATTGATTGTTTTTTTGTTTTTCTCTTGGAATTCCTATATCGTATGGGAGGTTGTTTTTACTCCATTCAAACCAACCTCCATCAAATAAGGATATATCATTCCATCCCATTAACCATGCATTAAAGAATGCTTCACTTCCTCGCCAACCAGTACCACAATAAAATGAGTTATGTTTATCAGATGTTATTCCTACTTCTTTCCACATTTTTTCTATCTCATGATATTCACGTGTTGTATGATCAAGGTTTCTATAATTCTCCATATGATATGCATCTGATCCACAATTGCCAAAGATAGATCCGGGTATTCTACCTTTTTTTTCTATATAGTTATAACCGCTTACTTCACCAATATATTCTTTATAGCTTCTGATGCTTACAAGGTTTTTATTATGATTTTTTAAAATTTCTTTTGCTTCTTTTAGATCGACAACGAAATGTGGGTTGGATGGAATATTTGCTCCAAATTCATTTACAGGAACTGGTTTATATTCTTCTGTAGTTGTTTTAAAACCACTGTCCATCCATGCTTGAAGACCACCGTTGAGAATTCTTACGTCCTTTACACCGGCATACATCATGATAAAAGCACATCTCATAGCACCTAGATGACCTGCGCTGCTACCAGGAAAAGGAGATTTATTATCTGGATTAGAAAAACAACCATATAAAATTACTGTGATATCATTTTTTATTCCAAGAGATTCAAATGTTTGTTTCAACTCCTTGGATGTGCGTCTATTCCAAGTCTCAGAATTCTCTAATAAATTTGTATCTAGAGAGATTGCACCTTGAATATGACCTTCTTCATAGTCCTTTCTATTTTGATAATGAGCATGGCAAATAACAAAATTATTGTTGTAATATTCAGGTGCATGTCCCGTATCTATAAGTTGCTTTAACCATTCTGCACCAACTAACTGTTGGTATCTTTTAAGCCTCTCTATAGGATATTTCGTATTTGTAACCCATTCGGTTATAAAATTATAATAAATTTTTAAATCTTTAAAACCGGTTTTAATAAATAAATTTGCAATCTCATCAATTTTTTCTTTATCATATCCATAAATTACAAGAGAATTATCTTTTGTAATATTTTTTAATTTGACTATCTCCTTCCAGTCAATATATTTTGACCATTTATAAGGAAGACTTTTTGCTCCTATAATATGTCCTCCCCTTTTCTCATTTCTAAGCTTCCAACCATTATATGCATCAATTGGGCGAATATCAATTATCTTAAATTTAGGATTATTTATATATGTGACTAATTCATCTGTATTAATTTTTTTTATTATTATCCTCCCCAATAATTTCTTTTTTGTATTTAATAAATTTTAATATAATTTGCTATTAAAAAACTAACCTTAATATATAATTTATCATCATAATTGTATTGATTGAATATTACTAATTTTAATTTTTTAATAGAAAATTAATATGGTTTTGTTTGAATTAATAAGTAAATTATATAAAGGAGGATTTTTCAGCATAATCATTTACTGACTACATTTACCTTCATCTATATTCGGGGTTAGAATGGTCAAATCTACATCCTGCTTCCCATTTCGATCGTTGATTACCATAAGGAGGAATTCCACCTATATCCTTTAACATCCTTGCAAAATGTAGTAAATTCCAAGTCATAAATGTAGTATTTCTCTGAGTAAAATCATTTTCAGGACCACCTGAATTTTTATCAAGATATGAAGGACCAGGGCCAACTTCACCAATCCAACCAGCATCAGATTGAGGTGGAATTGTAAATCCAAGATGCTGTAAAGAATATAAAATACTCATAGCACAATGTTTAACACCATCTTCATTACCAGTTATAATGCAACCTCCAACCTTTCCATAAAACGCATATTGACCTTCTTTATTCAATTCCCCTGATTGCCCATATAATCTTTCAATAACCTTCTGACAGACAGAAGATTTCTGACTTAACCAAATAGGTGAACCAATTATTAAGATATTTGAATTCATCACCTTTGAGTATATTTTTGGCCAATCATCAATTTCCCAACCATGCTTAGTCATATCATCCCAAACACCATTAGCAATATCATAATCAACTGCACGAATTACTTCAACTGAAACCTTATTTTTTTCCAAAATTGTTTTTGAAACATCTATTAATCCTCTTGTATGAGACATTTCAGGAGATTTTTTCAATGTACAGTTAATAAATAATGCTTTAAGATCAGAAAAATCCCATTTTGATTTGGAGCATAATTCTAATTGTGTTTTATTGAGTTTCATTAATATTCACAAATGATTTAGATTGGATCATTTTAAATAATTTTCGAAAACAAACTACACATATAAAAGCAAGTAAGGAATATAGTAAATAGACTATTCCAAAGTTAGGTTACTAATTCAAATCTGTTATAATTAGCATGTACACCATATATATATTAGATTGGATAAATTATCAATTCATATGATTACACAATTAGAGAGGAATAAAAATAATGCTATTTCATTCTATAAGATGACATATAATGGAAATCCTCGAAAAGCAGTTGAATTATAGATAGGAGTTAAATATATTCAACATAATTCTATGGTTGATGGTGGGATTGAGCCATTTATTGAATATTTTTATAGAAAGGCAAAGGAATATCCTGAGTAAAGTATTGAATTTGTATGTGCTATTACAGAAAGAGATTTAGTCTCTCTACATACCCATCAGTTTTGACCAGATGGAGAAGAGTATGTCACTATGGATTTCTTTAGATTTAACAAATAGGAAAAATTGTTGAACATTGGGATGTTGTATAAAAAATTCCAAAAAAATCTGCAAATTATAATAAAATGTTTTAAAAATATAAAGTCTAAAAGTCATAATCAATAAGTAATAATATTACAATTGTTGCAATAATATATGTTAACAAGGGTTAAGCTTTTAAATTAGATGTGCATTATAATAATTTAGTTAACAAGGGGGGTATAATATATGAAAATGAAATTGAATTTCTTAATCATAGTTGCTTTATTGATCATACTAACACCATCAATTATTGGAAAACCTGATTTAAATAAAACAGAAGTTAATGAAGATTATCAGTTTTCATCAAATAATCTTGGTGTTAAAATAGTTAGACCTAAAACAGGATATCTCTATCTATTTAATACAATAGAACTACCAATACAATCTCAATATACAATAATAATTGGTGATATCACATGTGTAGCTGAACAGGTTGCAGTTTATCCATATACTGTAAAATGGGAATTCATAGATTGGAGATATGGATTTTATAAGAATTCATCTGATAGTTTTAATTCACCATTTTGGAGATACACTTATTCAAATTTTAACCTTGGGAACTTGCAGATTACTGCTTCTTTTGAAAATACAGCAGGAACTGTAATGAGTAATGATACAATAATAGTAAAAAAATTCTTATGATCCGGTGATGAATTCATTTTAACATTTTGTTGTTTTTATAATTTATTTTTTAAATTATGTTACATTTGTCTGATAAATTTTACAAAAAACTTATATTTTATTATTAAATATAATTTTCATATCTTAAAGGGAAGAATAATAAAATGAATAAAAAAATAGTTGGAATTATAGTTATGAGTATGTTGATAATAACAGTTATTCCAATTATTAGTGCAGCCAATCATGAAAATTATCAAAATGAAAATACAATAGTAAATAAATCTAGATTATTTGGTATTGGTTTTGTCCGTATAAAAGAATTTATGCATGTAATAAAAGGTTTTGTTATATTTGGAATTAATGATGGTCAAGTTATTTTAATGGAATTCGTTAATATTAAATATATAAAGGTAAACCCAGTACTTGCAGGTTATTTTTCACCTTTAATATTTTTCATTAGTTATACTCCTGCATAATAAAATATTTTTAGTATAAAATACTTAATAAACGTTATCCTATATTTTATAAACTAACATTTGTTTCAAAATCACAGGAAAGGGAGGTAAAATATGAAACAAATAAAATATTGTATGACTGAAGGACAGGCAAATAAATGGTTACAAAATAATCAGGATAAGGAAATAATTGACATTAAGTTTAGTGCAGGTGGTTTTGCAATTATTTATGAGGAATAAAAAAACATAATATTTGAATGAGGTTATCTGTTTTATGAAAATTAAAGTTGGTCATCATTATGAACTTTTACTAAAAGAAAGGAAAATAGCATTTAGTGTGTTATATGGTTTTGAAAAAGGGAAAAACAAGAATGTGTATACTCTGATGATGTATACAGATCAAAAAAATTTTGAATTTCCTATTAAAGAAGAAATATTTGATAAGTGGGTAAAAGAGGAAAGAATTAAAGAAATAACACCTGATAAAACCTTAGCTTTTATAATTTAAAACCTAAGCAAGTAAAAATCTTCCACCAAGATAAAAACCCCTTTCTTTGAAAAAATACTAAACCAAAAATATAAAACTTAAATCCCTATTATATTTTTTACATTTTGTTGTTTTTAATTTTGGTTTTTTTAAAAACAAAGGTATATAAGATATAAAGTTTTAATGGTGATGATAATAAAATAAATTATTTAGATTCAACTTCTTCTTATTTTGAGGATATTAATTTAATTTTACTTTGTTTTTTTATCAATATCAAATATAATCTAAGGTAATTAAACATGAATAATAGAAGAAAAAAATCATCAGAGAATAATAAAGTAAATAATAAAATAAAAAGATGTAGAAGTAAAATGATACCAATTTTTGAAACTGATAATTGTGATTACTTTTC
>JBFEOQ010000002.1:0-79146 GCA_041550515.1 Thermoplasmatota archaeon
CCTCCACTGACATATCAATTTTTGAGGAATGCACATGATAAATATACAGGATGGGATAAGTATCATTAAAAGAATTAAAACTGGTGTACCTGGTCTAGATACCTTAATACAAGGTGGCCTCCCAAAAAATTCGATAACTCTTGTATCCGGACCACCTGGTAGCGGTAAAAGCATTCTCTGTTTTCAATTTTTATGGGATGGAGTAAAAAATAATGAAAAATGTCTTTACCTAACACTTGATAAAAGTTCAGATGGACTAATCATCCAAGCAAAAGAACTCGGATTAAACTTCGATTCAGCAATTGAACAAGGATTAATAAAATTTGAATATCTCAACATAAATAAAAGACAAGTTTACGAAAAAATGACAAATGAAATATTATCAAAAAACTATGAAAGAATAGTACTTGATTCAATAACACCACTATCAGAAATGCCAATTTATATGAGAAATATAGAAGACCTAAATATTGATACAGAAAACCTAATACCTGATGAATTCCCTGATGGAGCAAGTTTACCAACAAGAAGACTTCATCTACGCTATATAATAAACGCTCTCGAATCAAGTAACTGCACATCAATTATAACATCCGAATTACCCGTAGGATCAAATATGCTCTCAAGAGATGGAATATCAGAATTTTTAGCTGATGGAGTAATAACACTTAGTTTTGATCCAACAATGGATAGAAGAAAACTCGCTATAATAAAAATGCGCAATACTAAACATACGCTTAAACCACAGAGCATACAGATCGATATAGGTGGTATAAAACTTATATAAAATGAACATAATCCATCTTTTTAAAAACTATAAACCTCCAAAGAAACTTAGAGCACTATTCATTATACACTACTCACCTTTACTTCTAATGATTTTGATAGGACCTATTACACCTATATATGGAATTTGGAAAATACAAAATGAGATATTAATAAGTATAATTATTGGTAGCATAATTTTTGTTTTAGGAGCATTTATATATTTCAAATGGGAAATATTCTGGGAAAAAAATTATCATGGCCAACTAGTAACAGAGGGGATATTTGAATATATAAGACATCCTCACTATACATCCCTTTTAACATTAGGATTTGGACTTGCGTTTTTCTTTAATTCAATTGCTGCATTAATAATAGCCTTTATAGCAGTTCCAATAATGATAATAAGTATTATAGATGAAGAGCGGCTATTAATTAAGCAATACGGAAAACAATATATAGAATTCATGAAAAAAACACCCTGGAAAATAATTCCATATATATATTAATTAAAATAGAATGTATACCTTTTTACTTTTTTTATTCAATACTTTATAGATAAATCAATAATAAGATTTATATATCATATCTAATATGCCATATTTCCTTATCCCTACCAGACATAGAAAATGGGCAATTCCAATGCGAAACCCATAAAACAACAGCTAAAAAATTTTTAAGCTGTTCATAAAGTGTCACGGTTTGGAAAAAATCATAATGCATATATCTATATAAATAACTGAAATAGAGGGTATATTATGCCTGAAATACATCGTACAAAAAGAGGATCTAGAGGCTATTCGCCACGAAAAAGAGCTAGAGCTGAAACAGCTCATATAAAGAGTTGGCCTGAAGGAAATGATAAACCAAAAATACAAGGATTTCTTGGTTATAAAGCTGGAATGACACATGCTTTTGTCGTAGATTATAGACCAACCTCAACAACTGCTGGAAAAGAAGTAATAATGCCAGTTTCTGTAATAGAAACACCACCAATAAAAGTTGCAGCAGTGCGTGTATATAAAAAAACATACAATGGTTTACAGACCATTGGGGAACTCTGGGCTGAAAAATTAGATTCTGAAATTTCTAAACGAATATCTATCTCAAAAAAAGATAAAAAGAAAAATTGGGATTTTACAAAAGAAGCAGATGAAATCCGTGTTATAATATATACCCAACCAAAATTAGTAACAGGTATACCCAAAAAAACACCTGAAATAAGAGAATTTAGAATATCTGGTGGAAGTATTGAAGATCAAATAAAATATGCAAAAGAAATACTTGGAAAAGAAGTAAAAATTAATGAAACAATAAACGAAGGAGATATGATTGATACAATTGCAGTTACTAAAGGAAAAGGTTTTCAAGGACATGTAAAAAGATGGGGTGTAAAACTTCTTTCACACAAAAACAGTAAACATAGACGAATGATAGGTACACAAGGATCTTGGCATCCTAATTGGGTACAAGCAACTGTCCCAAACGCAGGTCAAATGGGATTTCAACAAAGAACAGAATACAACAAACGTGTTCTAAAAATCGGTCAAAACGGTGAAGAAATAACACCATCTGGAGGATTTCCACATTATGGTAATATAAAGAACTCATACATAATATTACATGGTTCAATACCTGGACCTGCAAAAAGACTTATCAGTATGCGTGATGCAATACGCTATGAAAGAGGTGTTAAAGTCGAAAAACCAGAAATAACATATATATCAACAACAAGTAAACAAGGAGCGTAGGATAAATGACAAAAGTTAATGTTTATGATTTAAATGGATCTTCAAAAGAACAAATTGAATTACCTGAAAATTTTAACACACCATTTAGACCTTATCTTATAAGAAAATCATTTAATGTACTTCATACAAATAAAAGACAACCATATGGAACAAATAAGATGGCTGGTTGTAAACATGCAACAGCTTCAGTTGGTAAAGGGAGAGGAATGAGTCGGGTGCCACGTCTAACACAAGGTAATACTGCAGCCCTTGCACCATGTGTTGTAGGAGGACGTCGTGCACATCCCCCAAAACAAGAAAGAAACTGGATTGAAAAAATAAATAAAAAAGAAAATAAACTAGCCAAAAACTCAGCCCTTGCAGCTACAGCAAACAGAGAAATAGTTGTAAAACGAGGTCATAAATTTAACGAAAAAGTAACTTTGCCTATAATCATCGATGATAAATTCGAAAAAATTAAAAAAACTAAAAAAATAATAGAAACACTTGAAAATATTGGTGTATATGAAGATATTTTACGATCTACTAATGGTAGACATATACGTGCCGGAAAAGGAAAAATTAGAGGACGAAAATATCGTACTCCAAAATCATTACTTATCGTTTCAACAAAAGATGAAATATACCATAGTGCAAAAAATCTTTCAGGTGTAGATATCATTAAACCAAATGCTATTAATATAGAACATCTTGCCCCTGGAGGCGATGCTGGTCGTCTAACAATTTTTACAAAATCAGCTATTAAGAAATTAGGGGGTGCTAAATAATGGATCCATATACTATAATATTTCACCCTTATGTAACAGAAAAAACAATGAATTTTATGGATAAAAATAATGCTTTGGAATTTGTAGTTAAAAGAAATGCAGATAAAAAGCAAATAAAAGAAGCTGTTGAACAACTATTTGAAGTAAAAGTCAAAGAGGTTAATACAAGAATTACAAAACATGGAAAACATGCAATTGTAGTTTTTATGCCAGAGTTTAAAGCTGAAGATATTGGAATGAGGATAGGTATATTCTAAGAGGTTAATATATGGGTAAGAGACTAATACAACAAAGAAGAGGAAAAAGAAACACAAAATTTAATTCTCCATCGCATAGATTCAAAGGAGAACTTAAATACGACTATAAAAATATTTTAACAGAAGGAGAAGTACTTGATATAATACATGATCCTGGTAGAACTGCCCCTATTGCTAATATTAAACTAAATAATAATAAATTTATTAATATTATTGCTCCTGAAGGAATTAAAACAGGAGATAAAATTAATTTTAATGATGATAAAAAAGAAATAAAAATTGGAAATGTATTGTCAGTAGGTAGAATTCCAGAAGGAACACCTGTTTATAATATTGAACTTTTACCAGGAGATGGTGGTAAATTAGTACGTGCTGGAGGAAGCACTGCAACAGTTGTATCTCATGAAAAAAAAATAACAGTTATACAGTTACCATCTGGAGCTTTTAAAAGAATTAACTCTGATTGTAAAGCAACAATTGGTGTTGTAGCAGGTGGAGGGAGACACGATAAACCTTTTTTAAAAGCAGGAAAAAAACATTATGCATTCCTTACTCGTGGTAAACAATATCCAATTGTAAGAGGTGTAGCAATGACTGCTGTTAATCACCCTCATGTTGGTGGTAGACATCAACATGTTGGAGGACCCTCGACCATTAAACGCGGATCTCCGCCAGGTACAAAAGTTGGTAGTATAGCTGCAAAACGATCTGGGAGGAAGTAATTAAAATGGCTACAAAAAAGGGTTTTAAATCATCAGCAAGAAGTAAAAGAAAAGCTAGCAGAAAAAAAATAGAATATAAAAAGAAGCTATTCAGTTACCGCGGATACTCTATTGAAGATCTTCAGAATCTTTCAATAGAAGAACTTTTACCTTTGCTACCATCTCGTACTCGTAGATCACTTAAACGAGGACTTACAGAAAGACAAGAAAAACTTCTAAATGACATTGAAAAAGCACAACATGGTGATACAATTAAAACACATTGTCGAGACATGATAATATTACCAAGATTTGTAGGCCATACAATAAATATTCATAATGGTAAAGAATTTCAACGTCTACCAATTGAACCACAAATGATCGGTCATTATTTTGGAGAATTTATACTAACTCGACAGAAAGTTAAACATACTGGACCTGGTGTTGGAGCAACAAAATCATCCAAATTTATGCCATTGAAGTGATGAAATATGAAATACTCAATTGATTTAGATCAAGATAAAACCGCTAAAGCTTATGGTTATGAATTACATTGTAGTAGAAAAGATACAATGAACTTAGCCAATGCAATATGTGGAATGAAAACAGAAAAAGCAAAGAAATATCTTCAAGAAATAATAAACCTTAAAAGACCATTACCTGCAATTTTTCATAAAAGAAAACTTGCTCATCAAAAAGGAATAGGACCTGGAAGTTTTCCACAGAAAGCTGCAAGATATATGCTAAAAGTATTAGAAAATGCTGAGAACAATGCTGAATATAAAGGCTTTAACCCTGAAGATATGAAAATTAAACATGCCTCCGCTTATGGAGGACGTATATTAAAGGGTATTATGCCTAGAGCTCAAGGAAGAGCTACTGATAAGAATACTAGAACAACTAATATTGAAATAATAATAGAAGAGGTAGATTAGATTAATGACAGGAGAAAGAACATTCATTAGAGAAAATACGAAACGAATACTTATCAAAGAATACCTTCTTAAAAAAATTGAAGGTGCTGGTTTTGGTGGAATGAATATTCAACGTACTCCAATGGGAACAAGAATAAATATACTTGTTGAACGTCCAGGAATGGTTATTGGTAAAGGTGGCCATAAAATCAAAGAATTAACCGAGGATATAAAAGAAAATTTTAAAGTTGATAATCCACAAATTGAAATTGAAGAAGCAGGGAGCAGAGCAAGTCTTAATGCTCAGATTATGGCTGAAAAGCTTGCTGAGGCATTAGAACGTGGATGGCATTTCAGACGAGCAGGACACTCTACTGTTCGTAGAATTATGGATGCTGGAGCAAAAGGAGTTCAGGTTATTATTGCAGGAAAACTCACAGGTGCTCGTCATCGAACTGAAAAATTTACTCAAGGACATGTAAAATATTGTGGTGAAATCGCTCGTCAAGTAATGGATGATGGATACGCTATTGCAAAATTAAAACCTGGTGTTCTTGGTGTAAAAGTCCGTATTATGAAACCAAATATTAAGCTACCTGATGAAATAACTATAAAAACTACAAAACCTGAAGATATAAAAGAAGAGAAAGAAGAAGAGAAAAAAGAAGATAAATCTGTTGAAAAGGAAATTACGCCACTCAAAAAACTTACAGAAATCCAAGGTATTGGTCCATCTGTTGTTAAAAAATTTGAAAAAGCAAAAATAAAATCCATAGAAGAATTATTTGAAATGGATGTTGATGATCTTGCATCTATTAATGGAATAGGTGGAAAAACTGCTGAAAATATCGTTAAAAATCTTAAAAAACTAATTGAAGGTGTCATATAAAAATGAAACTTAAGGCTAAGGAACTTAGAGATCTCACGCATGAAGAAAGGCTTGAGAAACTCAAAGAATTAAAAAGTGAACTTATGCATGAAAGAGGAGTTGCTGCAATGGGAGGATCTCCTCCCTCACCTGGAAAAATTCGACAACTCAGGATGAATATAGCAAAAATTCTTACAATCATGCAGGAGGAAGGAGAAAAATAAATGAGTAACATATGTGAAGTATGTGGTCTACCTAAGGAAATCTGCGTCTGTGAAGATATTGCTCGAGAACAACAAAAAATAACAATAAAAATAGAAAAACGTCGATACGGTAAAATGATGACGGTTGTTGAAGGAATAGATATCCATGATTTAGATATAAATACCTTAATTACTCAGCTAAAATCTAGATGTGCTTGCGGTGGAACAATAAAAGATGAAAAAATTGAATTACAAGGTGACCACAGAACAAAAGTAAAAGAAACTCTTGAGAAAATGGGATTCACAGTTGAAACAATATAAAATTACGTATAAATAAGGGTTAAGTTACGACCTTTACAACAAATCCTATACATAAAAATCTAAAGGGAAGAAGGAAATAATATGAGTGATAAAATCCTCTCAAGAGATGAGTTCATAGGTTTAAGTGTAACGATTCTTGAATGCACTGATCCTATGTGGAAAGGAAAAACTGGTCAAATAATTGATGAAACGAAAAATACCTTTCTCATTGAAATAGAAAATAAAAATAAAATGATAGCAAAAAAAACTGCTATATTTGAATTCATTAAAAATGGTGAAAAAAAAATAATAAATGGTGAAAAAATCCTTTTTCGCCCTGAAGATAGAATAAAAAAGATAAGGTGAAAAATAAAATGCCTAACAAGAAAAATGCAAGAAATATTGGACTTAACGTCAAAGCACCTAGCGAACATTGTAATGATAAATTCTGTCCTTTTCATGGAACGTTATCAATTCGCGGTCAGATTTTAACAGGTTTAGTATCATCTACAAAAATGCAAAATTCGATAATCGTAAAAAGAGAACATAGTAGTTTTATACCAAAATATGAACGTTATGAAAAAAGAACAAATAAATATAAAGTTCATTGTCCACCTTGTTTAAAAATTAACCTTGGTGATAAGGTTCGAATTGCTGAGTGTAGACCACTTAGTAAAACAATTTCATTTGTTGCAATAGAAAAAATTTGAAGGTGATGAAGCTATGAAAGGAATTGCGGGTAGAACAAAACGTGGTCTCCCTGTTGGAGCTCGATTAGAATGTATTGACAATACTGGTGCAAAAATTGTTCAAATAGTCATGACGCCTAAACTTAAGGGTACACATAGAAGGTATCCTACTGCAGGTGTTGGTGATATGGTGATTATAAGCGTTAAAAAAGGTGTTGTTGATATGCGCAGACAACTTTTAAAAGCAGTAATTGTCCGCCAGAAACGACCATTTAGGCGCTCAGATGGTACGATGGTACAATTTGAGGATAATGCAGCAGTAATTGTAACTGAAACAGGTGAAACAAAAGGTTCTATGATAAAAGGACCTGTTGCATTGGAGGCTGCGGAAAGATTTCCAAAGATTGCATCAAATGCGTCAATAATTATATAAAAATGAGGGACTTAGAAAATGAAAACAAAAAATCCTGGTAAACAAATAAAAAGAATGCATAATGCACCGTTACACATTAAAAGAAAATGGATTTCTGCTCATCTCGATGAAAATCTTTTATTGAAATATGATAAAAGAGCAATTTCAGTTATTAAAGGTGATACAGTAAAGGTAATGCGTGGTAATTTTCATGGTCATGAGGATAAAGTTGTAAAAGTAAATACAAAGAAAAATACTATTGAAATAGAAGGGATAACAATGAGTAAAGCTGATGGAAATAAGATTGCTAAACCTATTCATCATAGTAATGTCATAATTACAAAGCTTAATCTTACTGATAAATGGCGAAGAGAAAAACTTGAAAAAGGGCTTTCTGAGGAAACTAAAAAAGAAATAGAAAAAGAAGCTCAAAAGCAAATAATTGAAGCAGAAGAGGAACAAAAAAGAATAGAAGAACAGATAAAAATAGAGGAACAAACAAAAGAGGAAGAATTAACCGAAAAAGAAGAGATAAAGGAAAAACCTGTAAAAGTAGAAAAAACAGATATACAAAAAACAACTACAAAAGAAATAAAACCTAAATCTACCAAACAAAAAGTAACTAAACCCACTACTCAAAAAAAGAAAAAATCTCCAAAAACATCTGATAATAAATCACAAAAAAAGGAGGAAAAATAAATGAGTAAACACATGAAACGACTAAATGCTCCTAAAGTACTTAAAATTCATAGAAAAGAAAAAGTATTTACAATCAGAACATCACCTGGAGCATATGCTCTTAAACAATCCATACCTTTAGGATTAATAGTAAGAGATTACCTAAAACTTACAGACACTCTTAAAGAAACAAAAAATGTGCTCTCAAACGGAGAAATTACAGTCGATGGAAAAAAAGTAAAAGATCATAAATATTCTTGCGGAGTTATGGATGTAATAAGCATACCAACTCTAAAAAAAGATTTCAGAATTCTTTTTAATAGACAAGGCAGACTCACCTTAGTTCCAATAAAATCAGATGCAGCAAAATGGAAACTATGTAGAATTGAAAACAAAACAATAGTTAAAGGAAAACAATTACAACTAAATTTACATGATGGAAGAAATAAAATAGTTAAAAAAGACGAATATAAAACTGGTGATGTACTAAAAATTAATTTTAAAGATCAAAAAATTGATGATATTTATAAATTTGAAAAAGGATCGGTTTCAATGATTATAGGAGGAAGCCATATCGGGGAAGTAGCAAATATAACTGATATCCAAATAACTGTATCATCAAAATCAAATCTTACAAAAATGAAAGGAGCTGCTGATTTTACAACATTACAAAAATATGTTTTTCCTATAGGTAAAAACAAACCATCGATTGAACTACCTGAGGTGAAAATACAATGAGCCCTGAAAAAAAGAAATCAATAAAAAAAACTAAGACAACTATCAAAAAAGCAAAGAAGAGAGAAAAAAAAACACCAGTTAAAATCAAAAAAGTAGATCAAGAGAAAAAACAAAAAATATTTGAACCTAAAATCGAAAAAATAACAATAAATATTGGCGTTGGTGAAGCTGGGGAACGCTTAACAAAAGCAGAAACTGTTTTAAAAGGACTAACCGGGCGTAAATCTGTTAAAACCCTTTCAAAAACAACTAATAAAGACTGGGGATTGCGTAAAAGAATGCCTATAGGATGCAAAGTTACACTACGGGGAGAAGATGCAAATAATTTTTTAACAGATGCCCTTAAAACTCGTGAAAATAAAATTGCAGATTATTCATTTGACGAACAAGGTAATCTTTCATTTGGAATACCTGATCATACTTTATTTAAAAACCAAAAATATGACCCAAAAATTGGGATATTTGGAATGGATATTTCTATAACAATGAAAAGATTAGGATATAGAGTAAAAAAAAGAAGGATTGCACCAAGACATATACCGAAAAGACATCGAGTCAAAAAAGAAGAGACGATACAATTTTTTAAAAAACAATTTAACGCGGAGGTCTTAGAATGAAAATAAAAGAGAAAAAGAAAACATATGGCAGAATTAAAGGATGTGAAAGATGCGGTAGAAAAAGAGGACTAATTCGCGCCTATGGTTTATTTCTATGCAGACAATGTTTCAGAGATAAGGCTGAAGAACTAGGTTTTAAGAAATTTCAATGAAATGGAGGTAAAAAAATGTTAAATGATCCACTTGCAAATGCTTTATCAATAATAAAAAATGCGGAGTTAAAAGGTAAAGGAACTTGTAATATCCAACCTTCATCAAAACTGATAGGTGGAATATTAAATCTCCTAAAAGAAAAAGGTTACATTGGAGAATTTGAACAATTTGATGATGGAAAAGCAGGTATATTCCAAGTGAAGCTAATAGGTAATATAAACAATTGTGGAGTAATAAAACCTAGATATCCAATAAAAGGAAATGAAATGGATAAATGGGAAGCAAGATATTTACCTGCACAAAATTTTGGACTTTTAATTCTAACAACAACAAAAGGAATTCTTTCACAAGATGAAGCAAGAAAGAATGGAATAGGGGGTAAACTATTAGCATATGTCTACTAGTAAAAGGTGATAAATCATGAAGTTACCAGAAGTAAACGAAAAAATAAATCTTCCCGAAGGAGTTACTGCAAAATTTGAAAATAACATATTAACCATTAAAGGAGAAAAAGGAGAAAATTCAAAAGTATTTTCACATCCAAAAATAAATATAAAACTAAATGGAAAAATAGTTGAAATTAACAGTAAAAACGTAAGACGAAAAGATAAAGCAATCATTGGAACATTTGTAGCTCATATAAACAATATGGCAAAGGGTGTAACACAAGGATTTGAATATCAAATGAAAACAGTATTTTCACACTTCCCTATAAAAACAATGGTTGAGGGTAATAAATTTATAGTTCAAAATTTTCTTGGAGAAAGATCTCCTAGATTTGCAGAGATACTTAATGGGGTTAAGGTGGACATAAAAGGTGAGGATATTTCTGTTACTGGCATTGATAAGGAGAAAGTTGGCCAAACGGTTGCAAATATTGAAAGGGCAACAAAAGTAAAAAATAGAGATATACGTGTTTTTCAAGATGGAGTATATCGTATAAGCAAAGGTGGTAGACAATAATGGCAAAAGAAGAGGTAAAAAAACCAAAAACAATGAAAAAAACAATTGAGAAACACAAAGATAAAACACAAATTAAAAAAGCACCCGAAAAAAAACAAACAAAAATTAAAACTAAAGAACAAAAAAAGACAGAAAAAATTACTAAAAAAGTAAAAAAAGATTTAACTGTTGATAAAGAAACTACTGTTAAAAAAGAAACAAAAAAAATAGACATAAAAGAAAAAATCGAAGAAAAAAAAGTTATAAAACCAAAAAAGAAACCAGTTTTAAATAAAGAATTACAACAACAACTTAAAAAAAGAAAAGAAATTAAAAAAAGGACTCCTAAATTTCTACGAGAGGAATGGTTCAGGTATAAAAGAATACCTAAAAACTGGCGCAAACCAGATGGAATTACTTCAAAAATGCGTAAAAACCTAGCTTATCGACCTAGTAAAGTAAGAGTAGGATTCCGTGGACCAATAAAAACACGTGGTTTACATTCTTCTGGCTTTGAAGATATAACAATTTTCAATATAAAAGATTTAGAAAATTTAAATCCAAAAACACAGGCTGCTCGCATAGGTGGCAGCGTAGGAACAAAAAAAAGAATGGATATTGAAAAGAAAGCAAAGGAGCTTGATATTAGAATTCTAAATTTATGAGGTATATTATGACAGATTTAAGAAATCAACGAAGAATGGCAGCAGAGATACTGAAATGTGGAATAAACCGTGTTTGGATGGATCAAGATCGACTAGATGAAATAGCAAAAGCAGTTACAAAAGCTGATATTAGAATCCTAGTTAAGGGTAAAGCAATAAAAACTCGGGCTATAAAAGGTGTTTCTAGTGGTCGAAAAAACTATGCAGCTAAACAAAAAGAAAAAGGACGTCGCCGTGGTCATGGTACAAGAAAAGGTGGAAAACAAGCAAGACACCCAAAGAAGGAACACTGGATAAAAACAATTAGACCTATCCGGGAAAAATTAAGAATATTACGTAATGAGAAAAAAATATCCTCCTCAGTTTATCGTAAATATTATACTAGAGCAAAAGGAGGAGAATTTAAAAGTAAACATCATCTTGAAACTCATTTGCTCTCTGATGGAGTACTCAAGGAGATGAAGAAATAATGAAAGCAGGACCTCGATATCATATAAAACCTCGTCGCAGACGAGAAGGAAAAACTGATTACAGAAAAAGATTAGCACTTCTAAAATCAAGAAACACTAGGATTGTTATTCGTAAATCAATAAATAACACCACAATACAGTTTATAAATTACGCAGAAAAAGGAGATAATATATTAGTAACTGCTACATCTAAAGAACTTATTAAAAAATACAATTGGAATTATTCTACATCCACTATACCTGCTGCATATTTAACAGGTCTATTAGCAGGACAACGTGCAAAAAAACAAGGTATAACCCAATGTGTTCTTGATATCGGAAGATATGTTCCTGTCACCGGTTCTAAGATTTTTGCAAGTCTAAAAGGTGTAATAGATGCAGGAGTAAAATGCCCTTATAACGAAGAAAAAAATCCATCAGAAGAAAGAATCACAGGTCAACATCTAGATAAAAATATACAAAACGACATAAATACTATTAAAGACAAAATCATTGGAGGGAAATAATGCGACAAAGACGACAAAAAAAACCTATTAAATCAGAACCACAAACAGTTAATTGGGAACCAAAAACTCGACTTGGAAAATTAATAAAAAGTGGTCAAATAAATACTATGTCAGATGCTCTTAAAAGTGGTTTACCTTTACGAGAACCTGAAGTAGTAGATATATTGCTAACAGAATTAAAAGATGAAGTAATAGATGTTAATATGGTTCAGCGTATGACTGACTCAGGTCGACGTGTAAAATTTGTAATCTCAGTTGCAGTTGGTAATAATGATGGTTTTATTGGATTTGGCCAAGCTAAAGGAAAAGAGGTTGGAAGCAGTATCCGTAAAGCAATAGAAAATGCAAAATTAAATATGATAGAAATAAGAAGGGGATGCGGATCTTGGCAATGTGGATGTAGAAAGCCACATACTGTTCCATACACTATTACTGGAAAAAGTGGAAGTGTAGAAATAACACTTAAACCAGCCCCACGTGGTATAGGACTTGCAACTGCAAATGTGGCAAAAAAAATACTAACTCTTGCAGGTATTAAAGATTGCTGGGCTTTTACACGTGGAAAAACTAAAACCACTGTCAATTACGCAAAAGCTGTTTTTAAAGCTCTTGAAAAAAATGCAGAAATGCGAGTAATACCCTATCAAATTAAAAAAATAGGAATATTATCAGGTAGTATTGGACCAATTGAACAAAAAGATATAGCTTTAAATAACACTGATAAAACAGAAGCCAAGGAGGCAAGCTAGATATGACATACGCTATAATAAGGGTTCGTGGAACTGTAAATATTAAACCAAATATAAAAAAAACCTTACAATTATTAAATCTAAAAAGAGTAAATCATTGTGTTTTAACCGAAGAGACACCTAGTACTAAAGGTATGTTACAGATTGTTAAGGACTATGTAACATGGGGCGAAGTAGAAAAAGATACTCTTACTAAGCTAATAAAAGAAAAAGGTCGTTTAGAAGGTGAAAAACCAATAACTGAAGATTATTTAAAATCTGTAACTTCTTATAATGATATAGAAAAACTTGTTGAAGCAATAACTTTAAAGAAACTTAAATTCAAAGAAATTCCTAATGTTAAACCTCTTTTTAGATTAGATCCCCCAAAGAAAGGTTATGAAAGTGTAAAAAGAGCTTATACAAAAAAAGGAACACTTGGCTATAGAGGTAAAGAAATAAATAAACTGCTTGAAAAAATGCTAAGAACATAAAATACATGCTTTTATATTTTTATAATTTTTTATTTTAAATATTCCAAAAAGTTTTTATATTCTAGGGTTTTTATTTAAAATATAAGAGAGGGGTAAATAACTATGGAGGAAACACTTTATAATATTGAAATACATAAAGATAATATTGGCTATACTGGAAAGCTTTTTTCAGATGTAGATGGTATAAAAGAATTTAGAAACGAATTTTTGGATAAACTATTAAGAGATATAACAATTGATATGCAACTGGCTTTAGAGGAATTTTCAAATAGAACATCAGAGTATACAGATATTCAAGAAATAGTAAAATAAATCATTTTTTTTTAAAATTTTTATTTAAACATCCTCTTTTCAGGGATAAGTTTTTTAAATACTTGGTATATTTGGTGGTCTTACTGCTTATAAGATATGGTGAAAAAAATTGAAATATACAAGATTTGAAAAAGCACGGATTGTAGGGGCGCGTGCACTTCAGATATCAATGGGAGCTCCGACAATAATGAAACTACCCAAAAATACTATATCGCCGATTGATATTGCAATGCTTGAGTTTAAAGAAGATGCAATACCGATAACTGTTAAAAGAGTTGAGGAAAATTAAAAAAAATTATTTGTTTTTAAGAGGTTTCTATTATGACCAAAGAAGAAAAAATAACTGAAAAGGATAATAATATCACAACAAATAATCAAGAAACTAATATGCTGATTTCTGAAGAAATATATATGACTTCTGGTGCACATATTGGTACACGTCAAAAAACCGCAAATATAAAAGATTTTATATATAAAGTTAGAAACGATGGTCTATATATTATAGACGTTAAAAAAACAGATGAAAAAATTAAAACAGCTGCTAAATTTATCTCAAAATACAATCCTGAAGATGTTCTTGCTGTCTCTATAAGGCAGTATGGTCAAAAACCAGTTAAAAAAATGGGTGAATTAACAGGTATTAGAATTCTAGATGGTCGTTTTAGACCAGGAAGCCTTACAAATCCTAATGCAAAAGGCTTCTTTGAACCCTCTCTATTAGTTGTTACAGACCCACTTGCAGATCAACAAGCCCTTCATGAGGCAGAAAATATTGGAATACCTGTTATAGGTCTTTGTGATACTAATAATGAAACAAAATATTTAGATATAATAATTCCAACAAATAATAAAGGTAGACGTGCACTTGCTCTTATATATTGGCTTTTAACACGCGAAATTCTAAAGCAACAAGGAAAAATAAAAAAATATGAAGACTTCAAGACTACAGTTGAAGAATTTGAAGCAGAAATTTAAATAACTTTTGTTTAATCATCTTTTATAAGATTTCATTAAAAATCTTTCAGACTTTAAAAGGTTGGATATAATTTGCATATTAAGGTAAATAATAATATAATCCTTATCGGAACTGCTCATATCTCAAAAGAAAGCGTCGATGAAGTAAAAAAAGTTATTGAAGATAATAAGCCAGATATTGTTGCAGTTGAACTCTGTCAAAAGCGTTATGATGCTATTACAAAAAAACAAGAATGGGAGAATACTCCAATAAATAAGCTTTTAAAGAGTGGTAATGTCTATCTTCTTCTTGCGCAAACCTTTCTGGGTAGCATACAACGAAGACTTGGTAAAGAATATGGTATTGAGCCTGGTTCAGAAATGGTTGCGGCGATTAATGAAGCAAAAAAACAAAATCTAAAGGTTGCACTTGTTGATAGAGATATCTCAATTACTCTTAAGAGAGCATGGAAAAAGATGGGTCTGCGTGAGAAATTCAGATTAATTTGGGAATTTCTTAAAGCTATGGTTGGTTATGATGAAGAAGAATTGGAAGAATTTGATCTAAAAAAAATCATGGATCAAGATGTTATATCTACAATGATGGAAGAGTTTGGTCAAATCGCTCCAAGTGTTACTACCGTTCTGATTTATGAGAGAGATAAATATATAGCTAAAAAAATACTTGATGAAAGTAAAAAAGGAAAGGTAGTAGCAGTAGTTGGTGCAGGACACTTAAAAGGTATTCAAGAACAAATTAATAACAAATCAGAAAAAGTGGATTTAAAAGAACTTGAATACATTCCCAAAAAAAGATTTAAAATCTCAAAAATAATTGCTTATTTAATCCCAATATTATTTGTTAGTTTACTTGCTGGATTACTGTTTTTTAGAGGAGAATCAGCTTACAATGAAATAAAAGATATTCTAATTTGGTGGTTTTTAATTAATGGTTCTCTTTCTGCATTAGGAGCCGCAATAGCTAGAGGTCATCCTTTTACTATTATCACAGCTTTTTTAGCAGCACCTCTAACATCTTTAAATCCGGCAATTGCTGCAGGATGGGTCGCAGGATTTGTAGAATCAAAATTAAGAGCACCTATGGTAAAGGATTTTAAACAATTAAGTAAATTAAGCAGCCTTAAAGATTTCTGGAATAATCGGGTAACAAGACTTCTTATGGTTGTAGCTCTTTCAAACTTAGGTAGTATGCTGGGAACATTTATTGCTGGTGGAAAAATATTACAAATAGCATTTGGATAAAATATAATTTTCTGAGGAAAGTTTATCATGCCGGATAAAAAAGTATACACATCGTTTCATGATATACCGCCTAGGGAATATATGTATTTTCCTAAAGGGACGATGGAAGTTAGTAAACCCGGAAACTTTAGCAGAGTTGAGATTCAACATTTATTTATATCGATTTTTGTGTTAACTTTTGCTTTTGCTTTTGCACTTACTCCTTTTAATTTTTTAGATGGCTTTAATATTGATAATTTAGTCTATGGTCTTCTTTTATCATTTTTAGGAATATCAACTGCTTTTTTCTTTCATGAAATGTCACATAAATTTACAGCACAAAAATTTGGTTTATGGGCGGAATATCGTATGTTTCTACAGGGACTTTTATTAGCTTCAGTTCTTGGTATAATTACCGGTTTTGTTTTTGCTGCTCCTGGAGCTGTAATGTTTCAAGGAGGTTCAAAAAATTATGAGACTGGAAGAATAGCAATGGCAGGTCCACTTTCAAACATTATAATTGCGTCTGTAACATTGTTTCTTTATTTATTTATTTTTTATGAAATTGAGTTAATCGGAGAAATAATTGCTTTTATTTGTTTTATTAATGCTTTTTTAGCTGTATTTAATCTTCTTCCTTTTGGACCACTTGATGGGACAAAGATAATCAGATGGAATGCTACTGTATGGGTTATATTACTTATTTTTTCAATATTATTAATAACACAAATACTACCAAAATTTTACTTTATTTGATTAAATTAATTTTTTCTTTTTTTAATAAATAATATAATTGCATAAATTACAATAGCAATAATAACAAAAAATATTGAATATATTTCGATTCCAATTGGAGAAAATCCTCTATTCTGTATAATAAAATTTGCGTATACAGGTTTTCCAGTAATATTTATATTTTCTGCAAATGCAGGTGTCATTTTAACAGAGATTAAAGCTTCGCTATAATGATAACCAAAGTTCCTTGATGGATAAACTGTTAGGTATGCTGTTTCTTCAGAACCTTTTTCCTTTGCAACAATTAAAGAATCTGTAACTGTTGCAGTCCAGCCTTCAGGAATCTCTAAAATATCAAAAAGAACTTTTGTTTCAGCATTACCATAGTTTTCTATCTCAATAGGAAATACAGCATTAGATGTTGGATCGATTCTTTTTGTAATTTCAGGTAGATTTGTTTTTATTATTGGATAAAAAGAAGGTTTAAACGACAAATTAAAAATCTTACTATCTCCTTTGATTAAACCTAAATCGCTAATGTTTACTCTGAACTTAATAATTCCTTCTTCATATGCTGGTGCATTTTCATCAATGTGAATATAAAGTGTACAAAAAGCTTCTTCTTTTTCTGAAATATTTGTCTCAAGAAGAGTTTGATTTAATGTTACTGAGCACCAAGAAGGATGGTCAATAATTATAAGATCAATTACAGCAGAGCTTTTCAAGTAGCCTTCTAATACACCTGCACCAAATGACGCTCCTGTTATAATATTCATTGTTACTTTCAATTCTAATATGGCAATTTCATCTCTTGGTGCTATTGGAGTTGTTGGATATTCATCAGCCCATTCTAATTCAATTGTAACAGATGCTCTATAAGGTGGTTCTAATGCTTTTGAAATTGAGGCGGAAGATATAAATAAAATTATAAGTAAAAATGAAAGAATTAATGATTTTTTGAGTTTTTTAAGATTTTTCATAATTTCCCAAGCAATTTTCTTTTTTGTTTTTCTTCTTTCTTTTTGATTTTTAATATTAATCTTTGTTTTTGCAAATCTTCAGATTTTTCTTTCTTCTCAATTCTGATTTCTTTTATATCTTTAGTAATAGTTACTTTTTTAGGCGTTTTTTCTGGTAATATTTTAATAAATTTTTCTTTTATAGATAAAAATGGTTTTATTTTTTCTTTTTTTACTTCTTTTTTTTTAAATAAAATAGGTTTTACTTTTTTCCTTTTAGTTCTTTTAGGTTCAGTTAACGATTTACAGTAACAATTATACCATAAGAGGGAAGAATTATATTCATCTTCCATCATTTTTAAAGTTTCTTCATATTTGTTTTTATCTTCTTTTATTAATTTATCAAGATATTCTTTCTCTTCAGGTACCTCCCAAGGTTTATCAGGTTTTGCACATAATCTACTAATACGCATTCTTTTCCTATATATAAAAAAAGCAATAATCAAGAAAAAAACTAATATCAATAGAATTATTCCTAAACCACTCATTTCAGATAAATATATTCCTTTTGTTTCAATAAATACTTGTCTTTCTGAGATAGTAACATTTTCATCATCCAAAGAGTATGTTTCAATTACTATTTCATGAAGAGTACCAAAATCAAAAGCAGATCGAGGAGCATAAACACCAAGATTTATTTCTTTTTTTTCACCTGGAGATAATGTAACATAATAAGGTGATGCTAATTTTAAATCTTTATTTTCATCTTTAAGTCTAAATCCAAAGGTATCATTATAATTACCTAGATTTTGTATTGATATAGGAATAGAAGTTATTTGATCAGGGTTTATATATACAATATCACTTGTGTCAAATCTAACTGCATGATACGGTTTGATTTTTACTAAAATATCGACATCTTTTTTGTCTACAAAGGTTGTACCACTATATTTACCAAATCTCATTAAAACAGTAGCAGATAGGAACCACATTATTTTATATATAATATCTGCATCTGGACCTGGTGGTGTATATAAATTACCATACGCCCATGTGTCTAAAAGTCTAACTTTAATAATTCCACTTTGAATTGGTTTACCTGATATAGGAGGTTTTGTCAATGTAATTGATAAGTTGGTTTTTAATATTGATCCATTATCAATATTTACTCTATAAGGATCTAATACTATAAGCCAGGAGCTCTCTTCAGTACCTTTAGGATATTCTAAAACCTTAAAATTTAAAAAACGTTCAGTAAAAACTGTATTTTCTTTATCCTTATCAAAAACTTGAAAACCTTTATTCGTTTCTGTATTCCATAAACCAACTTCAACATTTTTAGTTTCATTATATCCAATTTCAATATATGGTGGATAGGCTACAATAGAGAGAAGTGAAAACCTTATTATTATATATACATTTTTTGCTAAGAACTTACCAAAAAACCTAAAAAGATTTCCAATAGGCCCAATTTTTATCTCTTCAGGGTCATCTGTTTGGATGTTTTCCTCTGCAACTAAATCATTTGAAATAACTTGATTAAATAAAGTTAAAGTTAATATTGCAATTATGAAGAACACTGTTAATTTTTTTCTTGTTTGTATCACTATTTGCCTCCCATTTTTAAAAAATTTTTATATTAATTTAAAGAAAAAAATGAGAGATTAACCTCATTTTGGCTTGTATTTTTTCATATAATAATAAATAAACCAGATTATCACGATTATTAGTATTAAGATGGGTAATATTATTTCACCACCTATTAAGGATATACCTCTGCTTTCTATAGAAACTGTAATTTGTTCTGTTGCACCAATGATTTTAGTATTTGTTGACCATGCTGGATAATATTCTACTTTAAAGGTGTAAGTATCATCATGATAACCAAAACTTTTTGGAGGTTTAGCAGTTAAAAAAACTGTTTCTGTTTGATCAGGAGCCAAAGTTATTTGATCTGTAACTAGGACTGTCCAATCTTTTGGTATTGTAGGGACATCAAAGTATATTTTTGACTCACCATTTCCTAAGTTTGTGACTTTTATAGGGATTGAGGCAGTATCCATTGGTCCAATAACCTTATGCTGCATTTCTGCAATTACGTTTAGCTTTGGTGCATAATCAGGATTAATTTCTAATGTAATATCTTGATCGTATTCTTGTATTATTCCAAATTTTTCTATAAATATACCTAGTTTTATTTCACCTCTTCTAAATGCAGGTGCTTCATCATCAACAGAAATTAATAATTGGTATGAATATTGTTTAATCTGTGTTGGATCACCAGTAGGTAAAGTTAATTTAATTGTATCAGTAAAAGCAGTCACTGTACTCCACTCATTTGGATAACTATTAATCCTTATTTTCATGTCTAGTGTTCTCCCAGCATAAAAAACTTGATATAATGATCCACCAAATGGTCCTCTTGCCAGAGAGTGAGTTATAGTTAAATCATAACTTCTTGACTCTTCGAAAGGTTTAATTGCGAGTGTCGCATTTTGAGAATTTGCCCACAGAACGTTTACTACATGAGCAAAAGAAATAAGACCACCCTGCTGAGTTTGATCGGCAGTAGTTTCCTCTGCTGAAGTTGTAGGTATAATTATCATAAAAATGCTAAATAAAAGTATTACAAGTACTAGTGAAGTCTTAACTTTACTACTTTTTTTCATCATTATTTATCACCATTTTTAATATTTTTGATATATACTTACATTTCCATTTATATAAAGATTGTTGTTCATTTCTTTCTTTTTGACTTAAACAACCCCTATATATATGATTAATTAATATATATAACTTTCATAATATAAAACACTTTCCTAAAAATTAAAATATTTTTATTATAATTAAGGAATAAAAATTTTATCTTTAAAAAAATAAAATAAAAAATTTATTGAACAACATCAATTTCTGGAGTTTCTTGTTCTTCTTTATTTTTATCCTCTTTTTTCTTCTTATTAGAGACAACCTTATCAGGAAAAAAACTCAAAATAACTATATCCCCAACAGAATTAACCCACCTATAAGGCACTGCAACATCCACAGTTCCTTCTACAATAGCAGGATTAGTATTAGTAACAAGTAAACTACTAACCTTCTTTTCATCCATGTCCAAGAAAATATTCCTAACATGACCAACATATTTTCCCTGACGAGTATAAACTGGTAATTTCAAAAATGATGTTACTTCTTCTGTGTTAATTTTAGCGTCCATATTTGTCATAAAATCAAAATGCATTTACTTATATTAAAATGTGATGGTAAAAAAATAAAATAAACGAAATCTTTTTTGACTATATCTGATTTCATATTAATAAAATGGACAATAAAAAAATAGATAAAATACAAAAAAAACTTAAAAAATATCATGAAAAAGATTTTTCTTTTTCTAAAGGGCAAATACTAGGATCAATGTGTACACAGCCGTTACCAATAGCAAAAATTGCATATGAAATGTTTCTTGAAACAAATATAGGAGACCCCAAACTATTCCCAGGCTCTAAAGAAATAGAAAAAAAATATCTTATTTTCCTAAAAAAACTATTAAATGCCCCTGAGAAAAGCCAAGGAATTATTGGAAGCGGAGGTACAGAGAGTAATATTGCCGCTGTTTGGCTTGCTAAGAAACTAAATCCTTATAAAAAAAAGCTTATTATACCTGACAGTGCCCACTTTTCTTTTAAAAAAATTGAATCAATTATGGATATAACCCTCGATTATGTTAAACTTAATAAGAATTATCAGATGGATATTAAGGAAGTTAAGAAAAAAATTAATTCAAAAACTTTAGGTGTTGTTGGAATAGCAGGTACAACAGAACTTGGTGTAATTGATCCAATACCTAAGCTTTCAGAAATTTGTCAAAAAGAAAACATTTTTTTACATATTGATGCAGCATTTGGAGGTTACATTATTCCTTTTTTACAAAACTTAGGATATAAAGTTCCTAAATTTGATTTTAGAAATCTTGGTATATGCAGTATTACAATTGATGCTCATAAAATGGGATGTTCTGCAATACCACTAGGTTCTCTTATAGTAAAAAACGAGGAATGGCTTGAAAAAATAAGTGTTAATACACCTTACATTAGTAGTACCAAACAATCAGGAATTATCGCAACTCGTTCTGCAGCACCAGTAGCAGCCGCCTATGCTGTTTCAGAGTATTTGGGAATAAAAGGTTATACTAATATAGTTGAAAAATGTATTAATAATACATTTTATTTAAAAAAAAGAATTGAGGAAATAGGATTAAAACTTGTTACCTACCCTACACTTAATATTATTGCAATAAAATTAAAAAATCCTACAAAAATTGTAAATCTTTTAACAAAAAAAGGTTATAAACTAAATAAGATAGAAAGATATTCTGCAGTGAGAATTGTTATTATGCCTCATGTTACAAAGCAAGTTATTGATAAATTTATACCTGTTTTTCAAAAAACATGTAAAGAGATAGGTGAAATTTAAAAAACAAAATAATAAAATATTTACACTATAAGAATATATACTATCCTTGGATATTATGACAAATTCTATACCTGCACACAATCACTGCATGATATGTATGAAAGCAATTCCAACTTCTGAAACTCTTTGCTCTGATGAATGCAAACAGAAATATCAAGCAATGTTAAAAAAGAAAAAGTTGACACTACTATTTTTATGGGTTATGATAATTGCTTTTCTAGCTGTATTATTTTTTGTAAATTTATAATCTATTTTTATTCAGCGAGTTCTTCCTGTAAATCTATTACCATCTCGGTAAGTACATCTTCGAATACTTGATGACGATATTCTTTGATTGAACCATTTGAAAGATGAGCTCTTGCAACAAAGTCTCGTCCATCTTTAATTATCTCAATATGACAGACAGTTTCCATAAGTAATTCACTTTAGTTTGCAAACCCGAATTCATCGACTATATTTATATTTTTTGTGGACAAAGTTTAATCAATTAAAAAATATACAGAAATTGATATAGGAGGAATTAATTTCTTTGAATAAAATAAGACAACCAACTGTTGCAGGGCAATTCTATGATGCAAATAAAACTAATTTAAGAAAAACAATTGAAAAATGTTTTACTGATTCCAGAGGTCCTGGTGAAATTCTAAAAGTAAAAAATACAAATAAAAAGGTTAAAGGATTAATAGTTCCACATGCAGGTTTTATTTTTTCAGGATCTATTGCTGCTTACTCGTATAAATTTCTTGCAGAACATGGTTTTGCAGATTCTTTTATAATAATTGGTCCAAACCATACAGGTATGGGATCTGATGTATCTGTAATGACTGAAGGTGAATGGATGACTCCTTTTGGAACAACTCAAATAAATGAAAAAATCGCGAAACAATTAGCATGTGATATAATAGATAATGATGAAACTGCTCATAATTATGAGCATAGTATAGAAGTCCAGTTACCATTTTTACAGTTTATAATTGGAAATAATAACTTTAATTTTGTACCTATATGTATGAGAAAACAAGATTTTGAAACATCACAAGAGGTAGGAAATATAATTGCAAATATAATTAAAAATTCAGATGAAAATATTGTAATTATTGCAAGTACAGATTTTACACATGCAGGTTTTAATTATAATAGTATGCCACCCGAAGGAATACGTGTTGACAAATATGCTGAAAACCAAGATAAACTAGCAATAGAAAAAATATTAAAACTTGATTCAAAAGATCTGATAAATACAGTTGAAAAAAACAATATTACAATGTGTGGATATGGACCTGTAGCCTCTCTTATTATTGCAGCAAAACAACTTGGTGCAAAAGAAGTTAAATTACTTAAATATGGTACCAGCTATGAGGTACAACCTTCTAACTCTTGTGTTGGTTATGCTGCATTATCTTTTTACTAAATAACAAGGTAGTGATTTTATAATATGATGGAAAAAAAAGTAAAGGATATTGAACTTAAAATAGAAACAACAAATGAACTGATAAAACAACTATATGATTCTGGAGGATTTACTGCAAAAAAACTTGCAGTAGGTATAGATATTCTTGAAGAAATGATAAAACAAAAAAATTGTATAAAATTTTTAAGTTTTCCAGCTTGTATTATTTCAACTGGTACTCGTGGAATTATAAAAGAACTTATAAAAAAAAAACTATGTGATATTGTAATCACTACTTGTGGAACATTGGATCATGACCTGGCAAGACTATGGCAAAATTACTACCATGGTCATTTTATAGCAGATGATAAAGAACTACATAATCAAGGTATAAACAGACTTGGTAATATCTTTATACCAAATGAATCCTATGGAAAGATACTCGAAGAAAAAATGCAACCAATATTAGAAAATATTTACCAAAAAAATAAAAGATGGTCTACAAAAGATTTAATATGGGAGTTTGCAAAACATTTAGAAAAAGAAAAAAATAAACAAGAGTCAATACTCTATTGGTCTTATAAAAATAAAATACCGATATATATACCAGGTATTACAGATGGAGCATTTGGTTCACAGATATGGATGTTTTATCAAACTCATCGTGACTTTACAATAGATATTTTAAAAGATGAACAAGAACTTTCAGATGTCGTATTTATGGCAAAACACACAGGAGCCCTAATTATTGGTGGTGGGATCTCAAAACATCATGTAATCTGGTGGAATCAATTTTGTAATGGTCTAAATTATGTTGTATATATTACAACTGCTGCTGAATATGATGGAAGCCTTTCTGGCGCACAAACACGAGAAGCAATTTCTTGGGGTAAAATAAAAGAAAACGCAAAAAAAGTAACAATTCATGGTGATGCAACTATAATACTACCATTTATGATTAGCGCCCTTATTGAAAGAATATAAAAACAGAATTACTGCCAAAACATAGCTTTCATAATTTTTTTAATATTTCCAGGTAACTCACCTTTTTTCTTACCACTAATCATATCAATTGTTGCACTCGCAAGCATATTCACAGTTTCAGAAAAAAACCATCGACCATAATCTGCATCTGCACGAGCTGGACTACCAATATAACCTTCTGTAATTCCAATATCTTTAAATTTTTTACCGATAACTCTTGGAGAATTAATATCACGATAAATATTTTGTAAATTTTTATAAGATTCATCTACAAGATAAGGATACTGATATTTCATAACACTTGTTTCACGAAAACAAGCATGAATTTCCTTACTAGTATCAAAACCTAATTTAGGCTCACGCTCTATAACCATATTATTATAAAAATATGGACCCCATGGTTCAACAGATTTCATATTATATTTTGATTCGAGTTTATTTATTGCAGAATAAATACCACGAAGATGACCTATTGCCATATGATAAGTGCATATAACAAAATATTTAAAACCATGTTCACCTAAACTACTACCAATTCCAAATATTATATCTCTAACAATTTTACTACTAATAGATATACTACCAGGAAAATCTGTGGTAAATTTACAAAAACCAAGAGGAACTGCAGGCATTAAAATACATATAAATTCTGGTTTTTTAATATTAATAATTTTAATCGCCTCTTTTACTGCATCAGATATAATTAAAAAATCAGTACCAACTGGTAAATGTGGTCCATGCTCTTCCATAGGACTAATCGGTAAAAAAAACACAGCTTTATCTTTATTTAATTCACTTAGTTTTTTCCAAGTTAGTTCTTCAAATTTCAAGAAATTTCCATTTTTTTTGTTAATTATTTTTTTATTTTTCAAGTTGTAACCTCACAGCCATTCTTTGTTATTATAACAGTATGTTCTTTTTGGGTGACAGTCCCTTTTTTTTGTTCTACTAACTGAGGATATTGTTTAATCAATCCTAAAAAACAAAGTCTATTCAAAATTATATCACTATTGTTTTTAAAAAAATTATTAATCGAACGTTGAGAAAAAGGAAGAGATCTAAATATTTTATAGATATTATTAAACCAAATATTTGCACGTTTATCTCTAATAAACCTGGATCGAATTGTTTTTTCACAAAGAAATATATTACTCCCTTTCCCAGAAATTACATGCCCTAATCCATCTGTAGCGAAAGGTTCAATTGCTATAACATCTCCAATTCTTGGCTTTAAAGTGTTTAAGAAATCTGGAACACTAGGAATACTCATTCCAGAATGTAGAACATATCTTTTAAGACTATGACCTGTCAAATTATCTATTGATGTATAACCAAAATCTTTTATGGTTTTTTGTACGTTTTTTCCAATTTCGGAAAGATTTATCTCTGGTTTGATTAATTCTATCGCTGTTTTTAATCCTTCATCTACTGCTTTTATCATATCAGTACATCTTTTTGTTTCAATTTCAATTGTTAATGCGGTATCTGCAATAAAACCTTCAACATGTGCTCCAACATCAAGTTTTACTACATCGCCTTTCTTAAAAATATAATTATTATCATGACGTGGTGTGAAATGCGCTGCAATTTCGTTAAGCGATATATTTACAGGAAAAGCAATTTCTGCCCCTTTTTGCTGAATCCTTGTTTCTACTTTTTCAGCAACATCTAAAAGTGCAACACCTGATTTAATTAGACTTGCTCCATAATCACGTGCTTCTGCAGCGATTCGTCCTGCAAGTCTATATTTTTCAATTGTTTTATTATCGATCAAAACATCCTCCTAAGGACTTTTTTAGAAGGAATTGAGCCTTCTCTTAAAATCATTACTTTTTCATTTGATATATCAACTATGGTTGAAGGTTTGCTCTTCAGCTCCCCCGCATCAAGATATATATTTATTTTGTCTTTAAATTGAATCCTTATATCATTTATTTTATAAGGTGTAGGAAAACCATGAATATTTGCACTTGTACAAGTTAAAGGACCAAAGGCTGATAGAATTTGTAAAGCAATATTATTATTTGGTATGCGAACTGCTATACGATCACTACCTGCAGTTAATATATCTGAAATAGCTTTTTTCTTTTTTAAAATGAGTGTAAGCTTACCGGGTAAAAACCTCTCGGAGATACGAATTATTCGATCATCAACAAATGCTACATCTTTTAGGGCATCAATATTTGAAACTGCAATACTTAATGGTTGATTAAAAGACCTTTTTTTAATTAAAAATATATTTTTGACTGCAGATTTATTAAAGATATCTGCACCTAATGCATATAAAGTATCTGTTGGATAAACAATTAATTCACCTTTTTTTAATGAAGAGACAACTTTAGTAAGATCAAAACTTGACATAAAAAATCAAACACATTTTTATTTATTTTTTATAAAATCACCCAATGTACGACCACCACTAGTTCGACCATAACCCTTCATTGCATAACTAGGAGGACTTGCGATTTCTTCAAATAAATTTATATTCAATTCTTTTTCAAGTTTTTTCGCGATCTTATCACTTGGTTTAAGATCACCATTCTCAATTTTTGAAATTGTAACTGTACGCTCACCAATACGGAAACCTAGTTCTTCACGGCTTAAGCCTTTTTTCTCTCGTCCCTTTTTTATAAGAATATTAAAATTGGACACAAGTTCTTTTGTCATATCTTTATAAACATCTTTTTCTTTTGGTCGGTGAATTCTCTTTAAAATAGGTGTTTGAGCATTAGGTTTAGTTGAAGATGATACAGCGATACTTTTACCATATTTTATACAGTCTGGACAAAGCATCATTTTAACATCATCAATAATTGCAGGTTTACAATCACATTCTTTACCACAAAGTTCACATTCCATATTTTTTATCCCTAAAACTATTTATTGTTTAGATTAACCCAGCTTTTTGTAAAGCCATAAGATCTTCAGTACTTAGTTTTTCACCACGTTTAAATCTTTCAAAGATTTCATCTGCTTCTTTATGTGCAGCAGTTACTTCTTCAGCTTTTTTAGTTTTTCGTTTCTTTTCATGGCCTATAGTAATCTTGCGTTCTAAATCATGTATTTTATCGACACTTTCGATAAATTCTTTATGAACTTTATCTGCCTCAATTTTTGTAATAACAATCGTTTCTTGAATAATATTTACCTTTTTTACTAGATTTTCTAGTTGTTTGATAAGGTTAATCATATTTTCATGTTCTTCTTGTGCGCGGCTTGCAAGTTTTTCAACTGTATCATGCTGTTTTTCTGCTTTTTGTTTTATAATTTTTTCTTCTTCAAGTGCTTTTTTAAGCTTTGGATCCCTGTTAAGTTTATCCTCTGCATCTTTAATCTTTGAATGTAAAATGGATATATTTTCAATTAATTTTTTCTCTTTTTGTGGAGACATTGCAGTTGTCATCTGCTCATTTTCAAGTGTTCTTATTTGTTTTCTTAAAAGATTTAAATTTGCGCCGAATGCAGAAGATCTTTCTTTTTCTAATTCTTCTATTTTTTTCTTGATTTCACTATAGCTTTTATTTAACTTGTTTCTTTGATCCTTTGCATGTTTTACTCTTTCGTTTAACTCGTCTCGATTTTTTTTATGATCAGAAATTTTATTTCTTAGATTTCTGATTGTAGAATTTAAATTATCTCTTTCATCTGCAAGTTTCTTAGATTTATCATGTAAATTATTTCTTTTATTTTTTAAATCATTTGCATTATTTTGTAATTTATCTTTTTCTTTAATTAAATCGTCTACTGAATCACTCATTATGGACCCCATTAATAGCCTTTAAAGGTACTACCCTGTAAATATAAAGTATTATTTAACTATTAGTTTTATATTTAAACATAATTACACCATATAAAAGAACCGCTATTATCCCTGTTAGAAAAATAAGGTCAAATAATACAGCACCTCCAATTGTTGCCATTATCCCAAGTTTCGTAGGTGAGTTATTAAGAAGTTCAGATAAATGCAAGAAATCAGCACCTATTAGAACACCAAAAGTACTTGATGAATAAGATAATACAGCTCCTTTTGTAAAGTCCTTTCTAAAAAGTATAATCGATATTAAACAAGCAAAAACTGCTGGTAATAACCAATATGGAAAACTTGCAACAATTCCTTGACTTGGTTCAACTCTGGTAATAAAATATGTAATTATTGTTATTATTATTGTTGCAATTAAAATTTGTTTATAAGATATCTTTCTTTTTATTATCAAATAAAAACTTAAGATTATAGGTATTAAAGCTCCACCTGTGTTTATTCCAACAATCCAATTATTATATCTAAAAAGAGCGATATTTGAAATATCGTATCCAAAAATAATTATTGGGAAAGTAAAAATGAATGATATAAAAACAATAAAAGTGGATTCTATACCTGAGAAACCGAGATATTTAAAAGCCCTGGTTAAAAGTAGATATACCAAATAAATTAATAATATGGGTATGCTAATTAGTATAACCCAAATAATAATCTCAAATATATTTATTTCAGCAAAGTAAAACATATTAATTTCTTTGATATAGATACCATTTATAAACCTTGTTTATATAACATGACAATTAAGGGTTATAACATGAGTGATTTTCTTAAAAAAGAATGCGACTTAAAATATTTTCATGATAATAAATATCTTCGGAAAAAATGTAAAAAATGTGGCGATTTTTATTGGACTCTTGATAAAAAATCAGAATTATGCGGTGATCAACCCTGTGTACCTTTTAGTTTTATTGGAAAACCTCTAGGTAAAAAATCATTCAATCTATCTGATATACGTAATAGTTTTTTATCTTTTTTTGAAAAAAATAATCATTCAAGACTTTATTACCCTGAGACAGGTGAGCGTTGTCCAGTTGTTGCTCGATGGCGTTCGGATATATATCTTACTATAGCATCTATTGCTGATTTTCAACCACATGTTACTTCAGGAGAAGTTCCCCCTCCTGCAAATCCTTTGGTTATCTCTCAACCCTGTATTCGCTTAAATGATTTGGAACAAGTTGGTATTAGTGGTCGTCATCTTACAACTTTTGAGATGATGGGTCATCATGCTTTTAATAAGAATTTTAATGAAATTTATTTCAAAGAAGATACAGTTAGATTATGTAACGAATATTTTACAAATATGATTGGAATCCCAAAAGAGAAGATTAATTATAAGGAACAGCTTTGGTTTGGTGGTGGAAATGCAGGACCTTGCCTTGAAGTTCTTGCAGGTGGTCTCGAAATTGCAACTCTAGTTTTTATGAATATGGTAAAAGATTCTAAGGGTAGTTTTGAAATAAAAGGTTCTAATTATTCACCTAATCCTTTAAATATAGTTGATACTGGTTATGGCCTTGAACGTATTGCATGGTGTACACAAGGTACAAAAACGATTTATGACTGTGTTTTTCCAGAAATAATAAAATGGATTGTAAAAAAATCAGAAGATAATTCAGATATGCAAAGTATTTACTCACTTGGTGATCATAGTAAATGTCTTTCCTTTATGTTAGGAGATGGAATTGTTCCATCAAATGTTAAAGCAGGTTATCTGGCTAGACTTATAATAAGGCGTTCTCTTCGTTTTTCTGAGAAAATAAAAATAGATGGTTCGCTAAAAGACATTGTTTTTATGCAACTAGATTTACTTGCAAAAAACTTCCCATCTCTTATAAAAAGAAAAAAGCAAATTGGAGAAATTCTTGATATCGAAACAAGACGTTATCATGATACTATTAAAAAAGGTAAAAACCTTGTAAAAAAAATTATTTTAGAGAAAAAAAATATTGATAAAAATGATCTTATTCTTTTATATGATACTCATGGAATGCAACCGGATATAGTAAAAAACATTGCAAAAGGGGAAAGAATATATATAAAAATACCAAAAAATTTTGAATCAATGGTTGCTGAACTTCATTCATATGAAACAGATGAAGAAGAAAACCCTAATGAGGAAATAAATTTACCATCATCTGAAAAACTTTATTATAAGGATCATTATACAAAAAACTTTAATGCAGAGGTTCTCTGGACTAATAAGACAGAGAGTGGTTTTGAAGTGGTTCTTGATAAAACTGCTTTTTATCCTGAAGGTGGTGGACAACCAAGTGATATTGGATTTCTTTCAAATAATGGAAAAAAATATCGTGTAAATCATGTAAAAAAGCAAGATAATGCAATAATTCATGAAGTTAAGGGTAGTCTAAATGTCGGGGATAAAGTTTTTGGTGAAATAGACTGGGAGAATAGGTATAGTCTTATGCGTCATCATACAGGGACACATGTTGTAAACGGGGCTCTGAGAAAATTGCTTGGAGAACATATCTGGCAGGCAGGTTCACAACTTTTACCTGAAAATGCACGTTTTGATTTTGCTCATTATTCATCTATATCTAATGATCAAATGAAAAAAATAGAAGAATTAGCAAATGATTTTGTGAAAAAAAAATTAAATGTAAAAAAACTTGTATTGGATAGAAATTCTGCTGAAAAAATATATGGTTTTAGACTTTATCAAGGTGGTGTCCCCCCTGGAAATTGTATACGTGTTCTTGATATACCTGGTGTAGATTTTGAAGCTTGTGGAGGTACACATTTAAATAATATTGGTGAAATTGTAAAAATTAAAATTATTAAAATTGAGCGTATTCAGGACGGCGTCAACAGAGTTATTTTTGTTGCAGGTAAAATGGTTGATATATATCAAAAAGAAGAAAAAGAGATTTATCAAAACTTAATTAATATTTTAAAACCATTTTATGAAATAAAGGATAGTTTAAATATTTCAGAGGAGCTTAGAAAGGTAACTGATGTTTATTCTGTACCTATTGATCAATTAGATAAAACATTTGAACGTTTTTTAAAAGAATCAAAAATTAAAACTCATAAAAATGTTAAGAACTTATTAGATGCAGCAAACGATCTTTTCTTAGAATGGAAGAAACAACAAAAAAATAAGAAAAAAGTTACAATTAATGATATAAATAATTATATTAAATCAGCAGAGATTGTTCCTGGTACAGATTATAAGATTATTGCTGATAAAACAAATTTAGATGCCTTTGCTATCTCAGGTGCTATTGTAAAAAATTCTGGATATATAGTTCATATTTTTGATGGTAAAAAACTTGTATCTATGGCCTCTGAAAATATTGATATTGATTTACGAGAAATAGCACCAGAATTAGGTAAAATACTTGGTGGTAGTGGTGGTGGTAGACGACGTATGACACAATGTGGTGGGCCAAATATTGATAAAATAGACTCTGCGTTAAAAACAGCAAAACAACTTACTAAGAAAAAATTGTTAACAAATTAAATTTTGTTTTTTTTTGCTTATGGTTTTAAAGGCCATATAACATGTACAGCAGCAACAATTACAATGGTTGCAATGCACATTACTGTAACGAGCCATGGTGGTATTTTTAAACTTGTTTTTTCTTCTGCATCAAAGTAACGTATAAGTCCTGCAGCAGAGTGAAATCCTTCACCTTTTTTGTCTTTTGCCATAATTCTTCAAAAACAAGATACTTTTTCTGTATTTTAGCTTTACTGTCATTGCAAACATCTAAATATACTTTTTATATTCCTTTTTCTACGGGTGTTAAGTTTATGAAAGAGGTAGAATCACTTATTAAGAAAGCTTTAAAATATAGGGAGAGTGGACTTACTGAACATGAAATCTCAGAAGAGTTAAATGTATCAAAGGAAACGACTGCATGGCTTCTTAGTAAGGGTAAAGAAAAAAAACCTATTGGTGATGTTAAAATAGGTTGGCGTTCAATTGGCGTATTTCCCTCTAGAATTGGTTTTATTTCAGATGCTCTTTGTGATATCATACTTGAGGAATGTGAAGAAGTAGATACAATAGTTGGTATTGCAATCAATGGTATTCCTTTTTCAAGTTTTGTTGCAGATAAACTTGGTCTTGAAATGGCAGTTTTTAGACCTCATTCAGAAAAATCGGGTTCTTTTTCATCTAATTATGCCAGTGTAAAAGAAAAAAATGTTGTTTTTGTTGATGATGTTTTAGGGAGTGGAGAAACCTTTAAAGCTGCAATAAAAGCTGCAAAATCAGAAAAGGCAAAACCAGTGCTTTGTGTCGCAATTATAAATAAAACATCTGCTAATAAGATCGCGGATGTCCCTCTTCGAGCATTATTTAGAACCAGAATTTTATAAGAAAAATTTTTTGGAGAATAGTCTAATGCACTGGGCTGATGTTTTAGCTGAAGAATTGCTAAAGGTAGATAAAAAACATGTTCTAGCAACTGGAATAACACCTTCGGGTCCAATACATGTTGGAAATATGCGTGAGGTTCTTACAACTGATGCTGTATACCGAAGAATTTTAAAAAAAAAGGGAAATGCAGAATTAATTTATATTGCAGATGATTTTGATAATCTTAGAAAAGTTTATCCTTTCCTTCCTAAAACTTATGAGAAACATATTGGAAAACCCTTATCAGATATTCCTTGTCCATGTAATAAACATAAAAATTATGCTGAACACTATCTTACAATTTTTTTAGATTCCTTAAAGGAGCTTGGAGTTAATCCAACTGTCTACAAAGCAAGTGAAATGTATAAAACTGGTATGTATAGAGAATCTATACAAATTGCACTTGAAAATACAGAAAAAATACGTGAAATAATAGAGAAAATATCAAAAAGAAAACTACCAAAAAAATGGGTACCATTTAATATTTGCTGTGAGAACTGTGGAAAAATTACTTCAGCAGAACCAATATTATATTACTATCCATATTTAGAGTATATGTGTAATTGTGGATATGAAGGAAAAGCGGATATAACTAAAGGAGGAATAGGAAAATTACCTTGGAGAATAGACTGGCCTGCTCGCTGGAAAATACTTAAAGTAACTTTTGAACCTTTTGGAAAAGACCATGGAACTGTTGGTGGAACACATGATACAGGGGTCGTAATTGCAAAAGATATATTTAATTATACACCTCCAAAATATATTATGTATGAATTTATTCTTTTAAAGGGGAAAGGAGCAATGCATAGTTCCAAGGGGACAGCACTTTCTGCAGATGAAATGCTTAAAATAACACCACCAGAAGTTTTGAGATTTTTACTTATGAGTAATCAACCAAATAAGCATATTCAATTTGACCCGGGTCTTGGTATTTTAAATCTTGTAGATGAATATGATCAACAAGAAAGAGCGTATTTTAAAATAGAAGAAGAAATCAAAGGAACAAAAGACCTTAATGAAACATATGAGCTATCTCAACCAAATGAAATCCCTAAGAAAATACCATTTCAACTACCTTATCGTCATCTTGTAACACTACTTCAAATAGGTAAAAACTGGGAAGATATAAATACAATCTTAATCAGAACAAATCAGATACCAAAACAATTAAATAAAGAAGAGGAAGAACACTTAAAACAACGTGCATTACATGTTAAATATTGGCTTGAAAACTATGCACCAGATGTTATAAAATTCAAAGTTAAAAAACAATTACCTAAAATAGATTTAAATACTGATCAAAAAAATTATCTTAAAAAATTATATAAAAAACTACCAGATATAATATGGGAAGCAGAAAACATTCATAATGATATATATGTTATATCAGAAAAAGAAAAAATACCAATTAAAACTGCTTTTACTACAATTTATCAGATAATTTTAGGCCAAGAAAAAGGACCTCGTGCAGGATTCTTTTTATCAAATTTAGATAAAGATTTTGTGATAAAAAGAGTCAAAGAAGCAATTAAATAGTAATTTATCTTAAAAATGTTATAAAAAATGAAATTCTACTTTGAAGTTTATGGTTGCACTGCAAACAAGGCAGATTCAAGTCTTATAAAAGGAATTTTACAAGAAAATAATTATGAAATTGTAAAAAATCTAGATGATGCTGATTTTATTATAATTCTTACATGTACAGTTATTGATAAAACAGAGCAACGAATGCTTTCACTTCTTAAAAAATTAAAAGCATATGATAAAAAAATTATAGTTGCAGGTTGTATGGCAAGTATTCAAAAAGAAAAAATTATAAAAATATTACCAAATGCAAAATTTTTACCACCAAAATATTCTCATCATATAATAGATATAATAGAAAACAAAAAGATAACTTTTATAGATAAAGATAAAACGTTTTTTCCCAGGAAATTTGATGAGGTAACTGCCCCTATTGCTATAGCTGAAGGATGTAAATTTTCTTGTTCTTACTGTATAACAACACATGCAAGAGGGCAACTTAGAAGTTATTCAATAAGAGGAATTAAAAAAAATATTTATCTTGCATTAAAAAGCGGCTGTAAAGAAATTCAATTAACAGCTCAAGATACGAGTTCTTATGGTATTGATAAAAAAACGAATCTTGGTATACTCCTAATGAATGTTACACAAATTAATCAAGATTTTTATATTCGTGTTGGAATGATGAACCCTTATACTTGTCTAATAAATTTAAATTCAATTATCAGTAGTTTTAATAATAAAAAGATTTACAAATTTATTCATCTCCCTGTTCAATCAGGTGATAATCAAATCCTTAAAAAAATGAATAGAAAATATACAGTTCAAGATTATGAAAAAATTGTATATAACTTTAGAAAAAAATATACTGATATCACCATTGCCACAGATGTAATAGTAGGTTTTCCAGGTGAAACTGAAAAACAATTTAAAAATACAATTGATTTAATTAAAAAAATAAAACCAGATATCACAAATATCACTCGTTTTTCTGCAAGACCCAATACTAAAGCAAAAATTATGGAAGGACGAAAAAATACTGAAATTTCAAAACAAAGATCAAAATTTTTAACTGAAATATGTAGTGAAATTTCATTTGAACAAAATAAAAAATATATTGGTAGAAAATATAAAATTTTAATAACTGAAATTGGTAAAAAAAATTCAGTAATAGGAAGAACTGAAAATTATAAACCTGTTGTATTGAAAGATAATTTACACATTGGAACTTTTAAAAACGTTAAAATCAAGGATGCCGCATCAACACATCTTTTCGCAAGTCTTATATAATATAAAATATTTGTCATCCCTGTGGAAGGGATGATACGAGTAGCTATTAACGGATTTGGTAGAATAGGTAGAAATACATTACGTGCAGCATTAGGTCATTCAAAATATGGTAAAAAATTTGAGATTGTAGCAATAAACGATCTCGGTAACACTAAAGTTCTTGCACACTTATTAAAATATGATTCAATCTATGGTAAATTTGATGGCACAATTGAAGCTAAAGAAGAAGGAATATCTGTTAATGGTAAGATGATAAATTTTTTTTCACAGGTAAATCCCTCTAAACTCCCATGGGAAAAATTAGAAATCGATGTATGTGTTGAATCCACAGGTATATTTCGTGATAGATCTAGCGCAAACCAACACCTCAAAGCTGGAGCAAAAAAAGTAATTATTTCAGCACCTGCAAAAGATCCTGATATAACTGTTGTATTAGGTGTAAATGAATGTCAATATGATTCTTCAAAACACAATATTATATCTAATGCATCATGTACCACGAATAGTTTAGCACCACCTGTGAAGGTTCTTAATGACATTTTTGGGATAGAAAAAGGATTCATGACCACGATTCACTCATATACTGGTGATCAAAGAATTCTTGATTTCCCACATAAAGACCTAAGACGTGCACGAGCAGCAGCAGTTTCTATCATCCCTACCACAACAGGTGCAGCTAAATCAGTAGCGCTTGTCATTCCAGAACTTAAAGGACGTATTGATGGATTAGCAATTAGAGTCCCAACACCTGATGGTAGTCTAACTGATTTTACATGTAAATTAAATCGTGAGGTAACCGTTGAAGAGGTCAATAATGCATTTAAACAAGCAACAGAAAAAAATCTTAGAGGAATCATGGAATATTCTGAAGAACCATTAGTATCAACTGATATTATTGGTAACCCACATTCAGCAATAATTGATAGCCTTAGTACAAAAGTAATCGGCGAACATGGAGATTTTTTAAAGATACTCATTTGGTATGATAATGAATGGGGTTATAGTTGTAGACTTGTTGATTTAATTAACTATATTTTTATTAATCATTCAAAAACTATTAGTGAACTTCAACTAGTATAATTTTGTATTTTATAGAATTGTTTAAATAAACACTTTTTAATAACATATGCTTGGAGGTTAAAGCTTATGAAGGGATATAATACAATTGATGATTTTAAATTAGAAAATAAAACTGTTTTATTACGAGTGGATTTTAATTTACCTCTTGATAAAAAAACATTAGAAATAATTGATATCACTCGTATTAAGAGAGTATTACCAACAATAAAAGAATTAATTAATAAAAATGCAAAAATAGTAATTATTGCTCATCAGGGGCGGAGAGGTGACTGGGATTTTACAGATATGAAAAAACATGCAGAAGCTTTAGAAAAACTAATCGGTAAAAATGTAAAATTCATTGATGATATTTTTGGTATAAAAGCAAGAACATCTATTAAAAGTATGAAACAAGGGGATGTTATAATGCTTGATAATGTTCGTAAATATAAAAATGAAACAGAGAAAAAAACGCCTGAAGAACATGCGCAATCTGAATTAATACAGAATCTATATCCACTGGCTGATTTTTTTATAAATGATGCATTTGCAGCAGCGCATAGAAAACAATGTAGTCTTACCGGCTTTACAACTGTTCTTCCTTCTGCTGCTGGTCGTCTTATGCAAAAAGAACTTGAAACTCTTAGTAAAATCGTTGCTAATCCTGAAAAACCGTCTGTTTTTTTATTTGGTGGTGCAAAATTTTCTGATGTGATAATTACTATAGATCGTCTTCTTGAAAATAAAACCGCAGATAAAATAATACTTACTGGTTTACCTGCAAATGCATTTCTCAAAGCAGAAGGTATACAACTTGGTGATAAAAATGAAGAAACTCTATCAAAAGAAGGAACGCCTGATAACTATCAAGAAATAAAAAAAATATTGACAAAATATAAAGATAATATATGTCTACCTTTAGATTTTGCTCAACAAACTAATACCTTAAGAAATGAAATAGATATTTCTAGCCTTCCAACACAGTATAATTTATTTGACATTGGTAAAAAAACCATTGATAATTTTAAGAATATAATATCTAATGCAAAAACTGTATTTTTATCAGGACCATGTGGTGTTTTTGAAAACCCAGCTTTTATGAAAGGAACTAAAGAAATTTTTACTCATGTTGCAAACTTAGATGTTTTTTCAATTGTTGGAGGAGGTCATACTGTTGCTGCTGTCGAAAAACTAGGTCTCGAAAATAAAATTTCTCATATAAGTACTGGTGGTGGATCGCTTGAAAAATTTATGATGGGTGAAAAACTACCTGCTGTTGAAGCATTAAAAAATGCAAAAAATAGAAATAAAAAAATAGATTATTAGATTTATAGAGCTAATTTCAAATAATATTTTATCTTTTCTTGTATTTATATATATCATGGGCTGGTAGATCAGCCGGAAGATTGCTACCTTCGCAAGGTAGAGGCCGCGGGTTCAAATCCCGCCCAGTCCATCGTAATATTTAAATATTTAAATTAAATTATATTTATTGATGTCTGAAGTAGAAATATTCAAGGCTTTAGCTGATTCTACAAGATTAAAAATACTTGAATGTATAAAAGATGAAGAAAAATGTATCTGTGAAGTTATACCGTATACTGGTAAATCTCAACCAAATGTATCTTTGCATCTTAAAGTTTTAAAACAAGCAGGTTTAGTTAACGAGCGTAAAGATGGAACCAGAATAATGCTTAGTATTGCTGACAAGAATATTTTTAAACTTATTGATTTAACTAAAAAATTTAAGTGAATCATATGCAGTTTATTGACATATTTATTGCAGGTTTAAATGCATTAAAAGAATATCTCTCAGCACATGTATTAACATGTTTGATACCTGCTTTTTTTATTGCTGGTGCAATAGCTGTATTTGTATCAAAACAATCAGTATTGAAGTATTTTGGTGCTAAGACTAAAAAATATATTTCTTATCCTGTAGCTGCAGTTTCTGGTAGCATTCTTGCTGTTTGTAGCTGTACAGTTCTACCTTTGTTTGCTAGTATTCATAAACGTGGTGCAGGTATAGGTCCTGCTTCTGCTTTTCTGTTTTCTGGTCCTGCGATAAACATTCTTGCTATTGTTCTTACTGCCCAGGTTCTTGGTTATGATATTGGTCTGGCAAGAGCAATTGCCGCAATTATTATGGCCATATGTATTGGTTTGCTAATGGCATTTATTTTTAGAAAAGAAGAAACCGAGAAAAAAAATGATAATAATATTTTTACAGGTCAAACAGCTGAGGAAAAAAATATTCGTCCTGTTTGGATTTCTTTGTTGTTTTTAGTTTTGCTTGTTTTAATTCTGGTTATTGGTGCTGCTAGTACAAGTTATATTCCTTGGATTCCAAAATTTGCTATTGTTTATTTTTTAACTCTTGTTGTTTCAGTTATTCTTATTTTTTATTATACTCGTGATGAGGTTAAAAACTGGGGTATGGAAACCTGGGGTCTTTTTAAAAAGATTTTTCCTATTCTTCTCATTGGTGTTTTTATTGTTGGCATAATCGGTGGTGTTGCTGCTTATTTTATACATAATGCAGATCCTTCTAATGCTCTTGGTGTTGCTGCTGCACCTTATATCGGTGGTAATAATATTTTTTCATGTTTCCTTGCATCTATTATTGGTGCTATTTTGTATATGCCTACATTGCTTGAGGTTGCCATTGTTGGAAATTTGTTTGGTTATAGCGCTGGTATTATGGGTGGTGGTCCTGCTCTTGCTTTGTTACTTGCTGGTCCTTCTTTGAGTCTTCCTAACATGGTTGTTATTACTAGAGTTATGGGTGCGAAAAAAGCTCTTGCATATTTTCTACTGGTGATTGTTATCGCTGCTCTTGTTGGTTTTATTTATGGTATTATTACAGGTTGAAATTAATATGATTAAAAAAGAAAGAACGCTTGGATTATTTGAAAAATATCTTACAGTTTGGGTAGTTCTTTGTATAATAATTGGTATTATCTTTGGTAGATTATTTCCAGGTGTTGCTGATTTTTTAAATAGTCTGCAATATTATCGGGTTTCAATTCCAATTGCTATTGCTCTTTTTTTTATGATTTATCCAATTATGGTGCAGATTGATTTTAGGAAAGTAGTTGAAGCTGGAAAAACACCGAAACCTGTTGCTCTAACTCTTATTGTGAATTGGTTGATTAAACCTTTTACTATGGCGTTTTTTGCTTGGTTGTTTATGAGTATTATTTTTTCTCAGTTTCTAGATACTGAACTTGCAACAAGTTATACAGCAGGTATGATACTTTTAGGTGTTGCTCCTTGTACTGCTATGGTTCTTGTTTGGAGTTATCTTTCAAAGGGAAATATGGGTCATACACTTGTGATGGTTGCGATTAACTCACTTGCTATGTTGTTTTTATATGCTCCACTTGCTGGGATTCTATTGGGTGTTACAAATATTGTTGTTCCTTGGCAGACTATTGGTTTATCAGTTGGTATTTATGTTGGTATTCCTCTTTTTGCAGGATATGTTTCAAGGGTGCAATTATTGAAAAAGAAAGGTGAAAAGTGGTTTGAAAAATCTTTTGCTCCATCTTTGCATTATATTGCTATTGTTGCTCTTTTAATTACTTTGGTTTTGTTGTTTAGTTTACAGGGGAATATTATTGTTGAGCAGCCTTTAATAATTGCATTGATTTTTGTTCCTTTGTTTATTCAAAATCAGGTTATTTTCTGGATAACTTATCTGGCGGCTAAAGTTATTGGGTTGAAATATGAAGATGCAGCACCATCTGCACAAATTGGTGCTAGTAATCATTTTGAGGTAGCAATCGCAGTTGCTATAATGCTATTTGGTTTATCATCAGGTGCGGCTCTTGCAACAGTTGTTGGAGTATTAATGGAGGTTCCTGTAATGTTATTGTTGGTGAAGGTTAGTTTAAAAACTCAACATTGGTTTGTTAAACAGGAGGTTTCTAAATCATGAAGAAAGTTCTTTTTGTCTGTGTAGGAAATTCTTGTCGTAGTCAGATGGCAAAAGGATTTTTCAATTATATTTCTGAAAATGCTTTTGGTGAAAGTGCTGGGACTAAACCTGAAGACAAGATTGATCCTAAAACTGTCGAGGTTATGAGAGAAAAAAATATCGATATTAGTAGTTATGTTCCAAAATTGTTTACTTCTTCTATGAATAATCAGTTTGATTATATTGTTTCAATGGGTTGTATTGATCTTTGTCCGATTACTCCTAAAAATAAGACTATTGAATGGAATGTTAATGATCCTAAAGGCAAAAATATTGTTTTTTATAGAAAAATTAGAGATGAAATTGAGAATAATGTCAAAAAATTGATAGATGAGGTGATATTAAAGATGAAAATCGAGATTTTAGGTACAGGTTGTCCTAAATGTAAAGCAACTGAAAAAATTGTTAAAAAAGCTGTTGAAGAATTGGGTATTGAAGCGGAGATAGTGAAAGTTGAGGATTTACAAGAAATTATTGATAGAGGTGTTATGATGACACCTGCTGTAGTTGTTGATGATGAAGTAAAAATAGTTGGTCATACACCCTCAGTTGAAGAGGTTAAAAAAATAATTAAATAGAGGTAGAATAATTTATGAGAATTAAAACAATGATATTGTCTTTCTTTACTATTTTTCTCCTGTTATTTTTAAGTGGATGTACCAATAACAATACAAATGAAAGTTGGTTGAAAAATTATTCACCTGAGCATTCTGTTGGAACTGGTGAAAATTATTTCTGGATTAATTTTCCTGATGGTCAAAGTGCTCAACATAAAACATGGATTATTGAAAGTTTAGAAGAAAAACCTATATTTTTTGTATGTCATAGAACAGGTTGTGCATCATGTACACCCCAAGCAGATCGCGTTAAAGCTCTTGGAGAAAAATATGAAGAATATGCGATATTTTATGATTTAGATAATCCCTTTGCAGGATATGGGGATCCTTCAGCAGATATTTTAAAGAAATATAATGAGGGATTTTATTATGATCCAAATGGTGGATCTCATTATATTGCATTAACAGGTGTCTTTACACTTGTAAATGATGGAGGAGAGGTAAAAATTGGTTGGCATAGCTGGGAAGCTCCAAATGATATGACGATTAGCGATTCTGATTTAGAAACATGGATTAAAGATGCTATTTATTATCTTCATATAAACAGCGGGATTTAATTATGAAACGTTTAATTTTTATTATCGCTATTATTGCATTTTTGTTTCCAACTATTTTAGTAACTGCAAATGCTAGTGATATTGTAAAAGCACCTGATTTCACAGCAACTGATACAAATGGAATAGAATTTAATCTCCGTGATTACAAAGGAAAAGTAGTTATATTGCATATCACAGGTGTTGAAAACCCATTATGTATTGAATGTCTTGAGGAGATGAAAGGTCAGATTATTGAACTTGAAAAACTCTACAATTCTAATCAAAATATAACCATTATAACTATTAATATCAGAAAAAATCCTTATTTTAATACATCAGGTTTAGAGATGTCACAACAAGAATGGGATGTGGATATAAATTGGCATTGGGTTGAGGATTTTAACCCTTTTCAGATTTCAGGTTTGTATCAGAAATATTGGACTAATGATGGAGCATTTTCCAATCCAACTATTATTTTAATTGATAGAAATCAAAGCATTGTTGGAGTTCGTCATGTATATTGTATAGGTAAAGGGGTGATTGATGGTATTCAAACTTCTGAAAAACTTCAAGGATATGTTAAAGCAATTGATGAAGGTAATTGGGAAGGATTTAGTGAAGATTTAGGAGATGAGGGATTAACCTTTATTGGTATTTTCATCCTTGGTATTTTAACCTCTGTTACTCCTTGTTCGCTTGCACTTTTAATTGCAATGATTTCTTATGTTGGTTCTATGCAGAAGGATGCTCAGAAAACATCAAAGAAATACTCTTTTCAAGGTTTATGGATAGGAGTAATCTTTACCCTTGGTATGTCTCTGGTATTTTTTGTGTTTGGTATGATTATCTCCTCTTTAGGTGCTTTTATTCAAGCATCATCATTATTTTTCCTTATCGCAGGTGTCATCCTTATTATCCTTGGTATCAACATTTTTAAACCTTTTAGTGAGATTTTTAAGAGGAAATCTGAAAAAGAAACTGGTTCAAATATAATTGAAAAGGGACAAGGATTGTTTTTTAAACTTAGTAAAAAATCTATTTATCTAGGAGCATTCTTTTTAGGAATTCTTTTTTCTATAGGTTGGGCGCCATGTGCTTTATCACTTATGATGCCAGTTTTTATCTTAACCTTATCTCAACAAATTTCTATTATCATGGGTGGTCTTTTGTTGTTTGCTTTTGGTCTTGGTCATGGTGTACCAATTATTCCTTTATGTACTGTTACTAGTAGCATAAGGGGTAAACTTGGAAATAAATATGTTTCTGCGGGTAAATTGATGCAGTGCATATTCGGAGTCATTATAATTATTATTGGATTTATTATGGCGATTAGATTCTGGGGGATAAACTTCTGGTAGATCATAAACGAAAAAAAATGGGAGTAATATTTCTTATTTTTCTTTTATTTTTTATTATAAATGGTATTAATTCTTCTAAGGCGCAACCAGTTAATATAGATGTAAATATCTTTCCTTCTCCACCTATACCACTTGAAAATGTTACTTTCATTGTTGGTCTTAACAATAGTAGCTATGTTAGTGTTGATGAGATACGATTAATCTCTCAGGAATATATTTATGATGTAAGTTTCCCTGAAACTTATAATATTTCGTTGAACTACACTTATAGTTGTTGTATGGATTTTTATGAAGGTACTTTTAAGCTTGCACACAAAGATGCGACTAGAATAATTTATCATTTGGAAATTCTGAGCAATGGAACATGGTACAAGTATAAAACCAGTTTTTTTGATATGGTTGTTAATTCAAATGATAATATGATTAATAATAAGGAAAATCAAACGCCAGGTTTTGAATTTATATTGCTTATTTTTTCAGCAATTTTATCTTTAATTAATAGAAATTATAAACTAAAAGTAAAAAAATAAATAATTAAAATATGGTGGTGAATAAAATTGAAAAAAAAAATAAAAGAAGATAAATGGGTTATTTGCCCTGAATGTAAAGCCAAACTCAAACAAGAGAATCTCGTATATCATATGAAACATGTTCACAATAAAAAAATCGATGAAACAGAAATAAAAACCATGGAAACCTCAGATAGAAAAAGACTGGCAAACAAAACTATAAAGAGTTCATCTAAAAAAACTATTAGCATAATTATTATACTATTTATTGTAGCTGTTGCTTTAATATCTATATATCTTCTATCCAATCCTGAAGATTCAAATGGACAAAATGATAAAAAAAATTATTTTGTTTCAATTGAAGGAAAAGGTAATTACTCATCGATCCAAGATGCAGTTGATGCAGCTTCTGATAATGATACTATTTTTGTAAGCAATGGAATTTACTTTGAAAATATTATAATAACAAAACCAGTACAGATAATTGGAGAAGATAAAAATACAACTATAATTAATGGTAATGGATCCTCTGATATTATTGATATATCAACAGATTATGTAAAAATAAGTGGTTTTACAATAACAAATGGTAGTCAAAGAACTGCTGGTATAAGAATTAGGTCAAATTACAACACAATTTCAAATTGTAACATTTCATCAAATAAAAATTATGGTTTATATCTTGATGGAACACCTGAAAGTAAAAATAATATAATATATTTTAACACATTTTTCAATAACAATTACGGTTTATACACAGAAAACGCAAAAACAAATAATATTACTTCAAATACATTTACTCATAGCACACTCTACAGTTTGTATTTTACCGGTTCATCTAATGATAATTTGATTTCGGAAAACAAATTTACAGATAATAATTATGCACTAAGAATAAAAGGATCAGCATTAAACACAATTATAAAAAATCAAATAAAGAACAACAAATATGGACTTTATTTCTGTTGCGGCTCTAAAAACAACATTGCTTATAACAACGTTTTCATAAATAATACCAACTGGAATGCAGATGATGCTCTAGGTAATACATGGGATAATGGAATGATTGGTAACTATTGGGATGATTATACTGGCAATGATGAAAATGGTGATGGTATAGGCGATACACCATATCTTGTAGGTGGTGATAAAGGAGATAATTTTCCTCTAATGGAACCTAACTAAAAACATTTATCTTTTAAATCTATATCTAGCATTTTTAGAGTATTTTATGTTATTATATAAAGAAAAAATAGTAAATATTGTAGGAATTCCAAATATTCTACAATATTTATTTTCTAAAACCACAACAGGATCTTGATGGATAATTCTCATTAGATTGTTGTTGGTAATTACAATATGGTTGTGGACAATCATCTGTATCTGGACACCAGCTATTCTTCTGATATTGTGGTTTTTCATTAGTTATATTATTTGCAGATATACCAATTGTTGTTAAAATAACTGCCAATATCGTTAGAAAAACTAGAATCTGAATTTTTCTATTTATCTTCATATTTTTGTCCCCATTAACAACTGTTAATTATCCGTTATTAGTATATATAATTTGCTGTAAATTTGACATGAAAAAAGATAATATAAATATATAATAACAAAATTTAAATTTTATTAACCGAAAAATTATGTTATGTAACAAAATTAAAAAAACAACCCAGACAAATTACAAAATGTAAAACTGATTTCATATTAAAAAAAGAGAAAAAAGGTTTTAGTGAGATCAACTTAAAAATCCAAGAGAGCCAAGTTTTTATAACTCTTACCAGAAATCTCTCCTGTAAGATGGTGTATATTCCGCCCAGTCCACTGTTTTTTAATTTTTGGCTATCTTTTTTTTGCTATAATAGTATATCTTCAATAATTTTATGTTGCTAAAATCACAAGTAGAATTTAAAAACAGAATCATAAAATGCTAATAATTAAAGAAAAAAATATAATAAACAAACTAATTCATAAAGGGAATTTTAAAATGGAAAAAGGTTATATTCATGTTTATACAGGTAATGGTAAAGGTAAAACAACTTCTGCGATTGGTCTTGGATTAAGAGCTGCTGGTGCAGGTTTAAAAGTACATATGTTGCAATTTATGAAAGGAAGAAAATATAGCGAGCTTGAATCAATTGAGAAAATTGAAAATTTTACTTTTTCTCAACATGGTCGAGATGAATTTGTAAATAAAGAAAATCCTGATGAGATAGACATTAATCTTGCTAGAGCGGGATTTTCCTATGCGAAGGAATTAGTTAATAGTGAAAAGTTTGATATGATAATTCTTGATGAAATTAATGTAGCAATTGACTTTAACTTAATAGATTTCAATGAGATAGTAAAACTTGCAAAAAATAAACCAGAAAAACTTGAACTAATATTTACAGGGAGGTATGCTCATGTTGAAATACAAAGAATTGCTGATTATGTGACTGAAATGCTTGAAATAAAACACCCATATCAACAAGGTATAGAAGCTAGAAAAGGTATTGATTTCTAAATTAGGGGAAGTAACCTATGATTGATAAAAACGAACTCGAAAATATAAAAAAAAGAAGATCTGATTGGGAGCGAAAAAGTTACAATCCACACATAAAAAAACATTTTGAGAGAAAGAAAAAATTTGAAAATTTGTCCTGGAATGAGATTAATAATCTTTATACTCCTGAAGATATTTCAAATTTAAATTACTTAAAAGATATCGGATTTCCTGGAGTGTATCCTTTTCTTCGAGGTGTTTATCCAACTATGCATCGAGGTCGTCTTTGGACTTTTCGTCAATTTAGTGGTTTTGGTAGTGCTGAGGAAACAAATAAACGTTATAAATATTTGTTAGATCATGGGGAAACGGGCCTTTCAGTTGCTTTTGATTATCCTACTTTATATGGATATGATACAGATCATCCAATGAGTCGGGGTGAGTTTGGAAAATGTGGTGTTGCAATTAGTAGCTTGCAGGATATGGAGATTTTATTTAGTGGAATTCCAATTGACAAAGTAACTACTAGTATGACAATTAATGGTCCTGCTGCAATTGTTTGGGGCTTTTATATTGCAAATGCTGAGAATCGTGGGATAGATCGTCGCATAATTGGAGGTACTATTCAGAATGATATTTTAAAGGAATATATTGCTCAAAAAAGCTTTATTTTTCCACCCGAACCATCGATGAGACTTATTGTGGATACTTTTGAATTTGGATATAAAGAAATTCCGCGGTGGAATACAATTAGTATTAGTGGTTATCATATTCGTGAAGCAGGTAGCACTGCTGTACAAGAGCTAGCTTTTACCGTTGGTGATGGTATAGAATATGTTAAATGGGCTTTAAAACGGGATCTTAAAATCGATGATTTTGCACCAAGATTGAGTTTCTTTTTTAATTCACATAATGATTTTTTTGAAGAAATTGCAAAGTATCGTGCTGCTCGACGCATCTGGGCAAGAGAAATCAAGGCTCTTGGGGCAAAAAAACCTCGAAGTATGTTAATGCGTTTTCATACCCAAACAGCAGGGTGTTCATTAACTGCTCAACAACCCGAGATTAATATTGCAAGAGTAACGATGCAAGCTTTATCTGCAGTTCTTGGAGGAACGCAGAGTTTACATACAAATAGTATGGATGAAGCTCTTGCTCTTCCATCTGAAAAAGCTGTACGTATTGCTCTTCGAACACAGCAGATTATTGCTGAGGAAAGTGGTGTTACCAACACTATTGATCCGCTAGGCGGTAGTTACTATATTGAATGGCTAACTGATAAAATGGAAGAAGAAACCTATCAATATTGGGATCGCGTTGAAAAACTCGGTGGTGTTATCCCTGCGATTGAAAAAGGTTTTTATCAACGTGAAATTTCCCAGGCAGCGTATAAATATCAGAAAGAAATTGATGAAAAAAAACGTATAATAGTTGGAGTAAATGAATATCATATAGATGAATCCGTTGACATTCCAATTCTAAAAATGGATGAAAAAGGAGAGGAACGTCAGATTAATCGTTTAAATAAACTAAAGAAAAACAGAAACAATCAGAAAGTTAATAATAATCTTAAAAAACTTCAAAAAGCTGCAAAGGGTGAAGAAAATATGATGCCTTTTATTTTAGATTGTATTCACTCTTATGCAACTCTCGGTGAAACTTGCCAAGTTTTGCGAGATGTATTTGGAGAATATGAAGAACCTGCTATATATTAAAGGTGAATATTGATGGAAAAAAAAATTAGAGTTTTGGTTGCTAAACCTGGTCTTGATGGCCATGATCGTGGTGCAAAAATTGTGGCTCGTGCATTGAGAGATGCTGGGATGGAAGTGATATATACAGGACTACATCAAACTGCTGAAATGGTAGTGGAAACGGCTATTCAAGAAGATGTTGATGTAGTTGGGCTAAGTCTTTTATCTGGTGCCCATATGACACTTTTTGTTGATGTTGCCCATCTTATGAAAAAGAAAGGAATGAAAGATATTTTAATTGTTGGTGGAGGTATTATTCCTGAAGAAGATGTTTCTAAATTAAAAAAGGAAGGAATATCAGGAGTCTTTGGACCAGGTACACACTGTGATGAAATAGTAGAGTTTATCAAAAAGAATGTGAAAAGATGAATGATATCGCAAAAAAAGTTATATCAGGTGATCCTCGTGCTATAGCACGGCTTATCACTCTCTCAGAAAACAATGATCCTCGAGCAGTAAATGCTCTGAAGGACATACATCCTAAAACTGGAAATGCATATGTTATAGGAATTACAGGGGTCATGGGTTCAGGAAAAAGTACTCTTATATCAGAACTGACCCAAGAATATAGAAAAAAAGGAATGACTGTTGGTATTATTGCAATAGATCCGACTAGTCCTTTTTCTGGTGGTGCTCTTCTTGGAGATAGAGTTAGAATGATGAATCTTGCTATGGATGATGGTGTTTTCATACGCTCTATGGGAACCCGTGGAATGCTTGGTGGTCTTACTAGTGCTGTTTATGATGTTGTTGAAATTCTTGACGCATCTGGTAAAGATGTTGTAATAGTTGAAACTGTAGGTGTTGGTCAAGCAGAGGTTGATATTATTAAGATTGCTGATTCAACTCTTGTAATAGTTGTTCCTGGTTTAGGTGATAGTATTCAAACTCTTAAAGCAGGAGTAATGGAGATCGCCGATATATTTGTTGTTAACAAAGCTGACAGACAAGGTGTTGAGAAGACTATTGCAGAAGTTGAAAGCCTTGTGGATATTTCCTTTTCTGAAAAAGATAGAAAAACACCAATTCTTAAAACAAATGCAAAAAAAGGAGAAGGTATTAAAAAACTTATTAAAGAGATAAAAAATCATAAAAAATATTTAATAAATACTAAGGAATTTGAAAAAAAACGAAAAATACGTTATGAAGCAGAACTAGTTGAAATTATTCGCAAAAGATTGATGAATTTTATTTTTGATGAAACCCAATTTAAAGACAAAGTTGAAAAATTAATTAATCAAATTAGTAAAAAAGAAATTGATCCTCATTCAGCGGCAGAAGAAATACTTACAAATATACTAAAATAATAAAAGAAAAAATTATTTTCCTTTGAAATTAGGTTTACGCTTTTCAAGGAATGCTTTTATTCCTTCCTTTTTATCATATGTTGAAAAACTAGATGAAAAATAAGATATCTCAAGTGCATTTGCTGTATTAAGATCAATATCAGCTCCTTTATTTACAAGAGATTTAATAAAGGCTGTTTGTACAGAGGATTTATCAGCTATTTTTTTTGCTAGGTTCATTGTTTCTTCTTCTAGTTTATCATCATCTACAACTTTGTTAATAAGACCAATTCTATGAGCTTCGATAGCATCAATAGTGTCACCAGTAAGCATTAATTCTTTGGCTTTTGCACGTCCTACAAGACGAGGCAGGCATTGGGTGCCACTAAAACCAGGTGAAATACCAAGATTTATTTCGGGTTGACCTAATCTAGCATTTTTTCCAGCTATTGTAATATCACAACTCATTAGAATTTCACACCCACCACCAAGGGCATAACCATTAATCATAGCAATAAATGGAATACGCGATTGTCTTATATATGATAGAAGATTGTGTCCTAATTCTGAAAATTCCCTAGCTTGAAGAACAGTCATTTCTTTCATTTCTTTGATGTCAGCACCCGCGATAAATGCTTTATCTCCTGATCCTTTTATTATTGCTACTTTAATTTTTTTATCGTTTTCTAGATCATTGACAGCTCGTGTAAGTTCTTCTATTGTTACTGTATTAAGTGCATTAAGTACATTTGGTCTATTAATAATAATTGTTGCAATATTCTCTTTTTTTTCTAAAATTATGTTTTGATAAGACATTTTCTCACCTAATTACTAAAATCATAAAATCCTTTTCCTGTTTTTCTCCCTAATTGTCCTGCTTGTACCATCTTTTTTAGTAGTGGACAAGGTCTGTATTTTGAGTCATTGAATCCTTCATATAGCACCATCATAATATTTAGTACTACATCAAGACCTATAAGATCAGCAAGCTCTAAAGGTCCCATTGGATGATTCATACCCAATTTCATTACTTTGTCAATGTTTTCCACAGAACCGATTCCCTCCATATAACAATATATCGCTTCATTTATCATTGGCATTAAAAGTCGGTTACTAACGAAACCTGGACCATCATTAACTTCAACAGGAATTTTTTTCATTTTCTCAGATATATTTTTTATAATCTTTGTCGTTTCATTATCAGTTTTTAAACCTCGAATTACTTCAACAAGTTTCATCAATGGTACAGGATTCATGAAATGCATACCAATGAATTTTTCTGGTCTATTTGTTATAGATGCAAGGTCTGTAATAGGAATTGTGCTTGTGTTACTAGCGAGAATGCAATCTTTTTTACATATGGTGTCAAGTTTTTTGAAAAGATCTTTTTTAACTTTTATGTTTTCAAAAATTGCTTCGATTACAAGATCCACGTCTTTTAAATCTTGGAGTATTATAGTTACTTTAATTTTGTTTTTTATTTCTTCCTTAGTTTCTTTTGTAATTCTTCCTTTTTCAATACTTTTGTCTAAAAATCTTTCAATTTTACCTAGACCTTTTTGAACATAATCCTTTTTAACATCATGCATAACTACTTCAAATCCTGCTTGTGCTGAGACAAGTGCTATTCCATGTCCCATCTGACCTGCGCCAATAACACCTATTTTTTTTACGTTCATTTTATGCCTCCCTTTCAATTATCATAGAAACTGCATTTCCCCCTCCTAGACAAATTGTTGCTAGACCACGTTTCTTATTCATTTTATTCATTGCATGTGTAAGTGTAATAAGAATACGTGAACCACTATTTCCAATTGGATGACCAATTGCCACTGCTCCCCCATGTACATTAAATTTTTCTTTAGGAATTTTAAAATGTTTCATTACTGCAAGACTTGCCGAAGAAAATGCTTCGTTGTGTTCTATTAGATCAATATCGTCGATTTTAAGGTTTATTTTTTTTAATAAGTTTGTAACCCCCGGGATTGGTGCTTCCATAACAAATTCTGGTTTGACTCCAAAGGTATTATATGCTTTAATTGTAGCAAGAGGTTTTAAACCAAGCTCTTTTGCTTTGTCTTTACTCATGACAACAGTTGCAGATGCCCCGTCAGTAATCTGAGATGAGTTTCCTGCTGTGACAACTCCATCTTTTTTGAAAAAAGGTCTAAGTTTTGCTAAGCTCTTAATAGTTGTTCCTGGTCTAATACCATCATCTTTATCAAATATAATAGCTTCACTTTTTTTCTGAGGTATTTTAATTGGAACTATTTCATCATTGAAATACCCTTTTTCTGTTGCATGATGTGCTTTTTGATGACTCCATGCTGCAAACTCATCTATTTCTTCACGTTTCAAATTATATCTCTCAGCAATTATTTCACCAGTCATCCCCATATGAAAATTGTTATAAACATCCCATAGTCCATCATTTACCATTAAATCTACAACTTTGTCATCAAACATTCTCAATCCATATCTAGCTTTAGGAAGAGAATAAGGACAATTACTCATACTTTCCATTCCACCCGCAACAATAATTTCTGCATCCTCACATTTTATTGCTTGAGCTGCAAGAACAACTGCTTTTAAACTAGAGCCACAAACTTTATCAACATGAAGAGCACCTGCTTCATAGGGGATACCTGCACCAATTGCAGCTTGACGTGCGACATTTTGACCAAGACCTGCAGCAACAACACATCCCATAATAACTTCATTAACATCTTTTGGATTAATACTTGCTTTTTTAACTGCTTCCTGAATTACAATACTTCCAAGTTGGGGTGCTGAAAAATCCTTTAAGGCACCAGAAAACTTACCTTGAGCAGTTCTAACACCAGATACAATTACTACATCTTTCATGAATATTGCCTCCTCCAAATATAGAAAAGTAAAATCACCAATAAAATCTTAATTTAAATATTTTTCAAAAAATTTGAAAACCAATAAAGTGTTATTTAACAAAAACATTTAATGAACATATATTTCCAAGTTTTGCTTCAATTTTATCTCCTCTTTTAATTTCTCCAACACCTTCAGGTGTTCCTGTCATTATCATATCACCCGGTTGGAGAGTCATAATACTTGAGACAAACTCAATTATTTCATCAATTGTATAGATCAAATATTTTGTATTAGAAATCTGGCGTAATTTACCATTAACTTTTAACCAAATATCTAAATTATGAGGATCATTTATTTTTTCCTTTAAAATAATATTACTTATAGGTGCAAATGTATCGAATCCTTTTGCAATACTCCAGGGCCAACCATTTTTCTTTGCTACAGATTGAATGTCACGTGCTGTTATATCTAAACCTAAGCAATAACCTAAAATATAATCCATTGCATCTATTCTTTTTACTTTACAACATTTTTCACCGAAAACAACACATAGTTCTACTTCATGATGAACACTTTTTGAAATACTTGGTATTACTATCGATTCATTATTAAAAATAACAGAACTAGAGGGTTTTAAAAAAAGAATGGGTTTTTCTGTAATCTTTGTATTCATCTCTATTGCATGTTTATGATAAGTTCTCGCAAGACAAACTAATTTACCAATGGTCAATTTTTTTTTTATTCCACCACTAAAGATATAATTTGGCATAAATTACGAAATAATAATTATGATATTAAAGTTTACAATAAAATTATTTAATAAATTATTAATACCCTGATTTGAGAATTTTAATGAAATTTATACCAAACTTAGAACTCAAAAAAGAAATGCTAAGAGATATTAACATTAAAAGAATTGATGAATTATTTTCTGATATTCCCAAAAAAATAAAAATAAAAGAATTAAATTTACCAAAAAACATTTCTCAACAAGAAACTGAGAAAATAATGAGAAATATTGCTAAAAAAAATAAATCATGTAATGAATTTCTATGTTTTTTAGGGGGAGGTATTAAGAATCATTATATACCTCCAATTGTTAAATCAATAATATCTCGTTCAGAATTTTATACATCTTATACACCTTATCAAGCAGAAGCAAGTCAAGGTTTTTTACAGGCTATGTTTGAGTATCAAAGTATGATTGCAGAACTTACAGGTATGGATGTATCTAATTGTTCTTTATATGATGGTGTCACTAGCCTATCTGAAGCTGTATTAATGTGTACACGTATTACAAAACGAAATTCATTTGTTATCGCAAGTAATATCTCCTGGGAAAAAAAATCTGTTCTTAAAAATTATATTCTTGGTCCAAATGTAAATATTAAAGAGATACCTTTTGATGAAAAAACAGGTAAAATTAATATTAAGGATCTGGAAAAAAATGTTAACGAAAATACAGCTGGTGTTTATATAGAAAATCCAAACTTTTTTGGCATTTTTGAAGAAGATATAGAACGTATTCATAAAATAATAAAAGGTGTAGGTTCTCTGTTTGTTGTAGGAGTCGATCCATTATCTCTAGGTATTACAAAACCACCAGGCGAATATGGTGCTGATATTGTTATTGGTGAAGGGCGTGTTTTTGGTAATCTTATGGATTTTGGTGGATGTGGTCTTGGTATTTTTTCTTGTAAAAAGGATTATGTTCGTCAAATACCAGGTCGTATTATTGGCTTAACTTCTGATAATGATGGTAAGCGTGGTTTTTGTATGACTCTACAAACTCGTGAACAGCATATACGTCGTGAAAAAGCTACTAGTAATATTTGTACAAATGAAGGTTTATGCTCACTTAGTGCTGTAGTTTATCTTTCATGGCTTGGTGGTAAAGGGTTATATGAACTAGCGAAAAAAAATCTTGAAAAATCACATAAGCTTGCAGATATGATTAATAAGCTTGATGGTTTTTCTATTAGATTTTCAGGTTTACATTTCAATGAATTTGTAATTAAATGTAAAAACAAACCAGATAATATTATTAAAAAACTTTTAGCAAAAGATATTCAAATTGGACCAGTGCTTAGTAAACATTTTAACAATCTTCACGATTGTATATCTGTTGGTGTTACGGAATCACATACTACTGAAGATATAGAAAAACTTGTATCTATTTTAAAGGAGGTAGGTTAATCTTGTTTAAATTTGCACTTCATGAAGAGCCTTTAATTAACGAACTTGTATGCTGTACATCAGAAAAAATTGAAGATATTAAAGATATTCCATTAGAACTTCAAAAGAGAAACACATCTCTTATTCCTAATCTTGATGAAACACAAGTAGTTCGTCATTTTCATCGTCTCAGTCAGATGAATTTTGGGATTGATACTGGTATGTATCCACTTGGTTCATGTACTATGAAATATAATCCTAAAATTTGTGAACAGATAGCAACCTGGGAGAAATTTACTTATACTCACCCCTGTCAGCATATTTCAACGGTTCAGGGGAATCTACATATAATGTTTGAACTTGAGAGAATGCTTTGTGAAATAGCTGGTATGGATTGTTTTTGTCTACAACCAGCAGCTGGTGCTCAAGGAGAATTTTTAGGTCTTCTATTAACAAAGGCTTATCACAAATATAATAACGATAGTAAACGAAATGAAGTAATTCTCCCAGATACTGCTCATGGAACGAATCCAGCTAGTGCTACAATGGCAGGCTATAAAATAATTGAGATACCATCTACTAACCAAGGCACAGTGGATTTAAATGCACTTGAAAAAACTTTATCTGAAAAAACAGCTTGTTTTATGCTTACAAATCCAAATACTCTTGGTATTTTTGAATCAGATATATTTGAAATTCAAAAAATGGTTCATAAATCAGGAGCACTTTTATATTACGATGGAGCTAATATGAATGCTATTATGGGTAAAACACGTCCAGGTGATATGGGTTTTGATATAATTCATTTAAATCTTCATAAAACATTTTCAGCTCCTCATGGTGGTGGAGGTCCGGGAAGTGGTCCAGTTGGTGTAAAAATGAAACTTGAAAAGTTTCTACCAGTTCCTCGTATTGATAAAAATAATGATGGTGAGTACATATTTGATTATGATGCACCTGAGTCTATTGGAAAAATATTAAATTACTATGGTAATTTTTCAGTTATTTTAAAAGCTTATATTTATATACTTATGATGGGTGGAGATGGTCTTTGTCAGACATCAGAAATAGCTGTTTTGAACTCTAATTATATGATGAAAAAGATTTTAGATAGTGGTAAGTATGAAATACCATTTAAAAACTTAAGAAAACATGAATTTGTAATAAGTTGTGATAATCTGAAAAAAGAAAAAAATATTCGTGCGATGGATGTAGCAAAACGATTGTTAGATAAAGGTATGCATCCACCTACAACTTATTTTCCACTTATTGTAAAAGAAGCATTAATGATTGAACCAACTGAATCTGAATCAAAAAAAGACCTTGATAGATATATTACAACTCTTGTTAAAATTGCTGATGAAAAACCAGAAATTGTTAAAAATGCACCTATTAATACTCCAACAAAACGTTTAGATGAAGTAAATGCAACTAAAAACCAAATTCTTACATGGAAGATGATTTAGTCTTCTTTTTTATCCATTAGTGATAGGATAAAACCTAGTATTCCTGGAATAATAAGAACTATTGCTAGGGAGTAAATTCCAATATCATAAATTACACCATATTTTATAATCCAAAATAACCAAATTCCTATTCCTGCTATTAAAAAGAGAATAGATAGTATCGTATAAAAATTAAAATTTTTTTTATTTATTTTAATCATCATTTTTCACCATTTTTATTTTTAAGTGATGGGGGTACTGGGATTTGAACCCAGATCGGCGGGTCTCTTCTTAGGTCATCGCTCCAGTTATTCATCACCTTTCAGATGACCCTCTTATAATCATTCCTAACTGGAGCCCACAATGATGCCGGGTTACACCATACCCCCATAAATATTTATCGTTATTTCCTTCTTGCTCTCTTTTCTCGTCTCATTCTTTTCTTTCGCCATTTCCATCGCATTTTATGTCTTTTTTTCCAGACTCTAGAACTACGTTTCATAATATTTTTCCTCTAAGGTTATAGCTTGCCCTAAATAAATTCTTATATTTAATGGTTTTTGGAAAAATCTAAACTATACTTTTTGATATATCTAATTTATATAGAGTAGTTTTATTATTGATTAATAAATTTAAAAGTATTTTTTTTTTTTAATTCTTTTTTGTTTTTTTATCCATCCAAACATATTTGCATCGAGTGCAGTACCACCCCAATGAAACCCATTTTTGTTTACCATACTTTGGATTTATATGTCTATATAATCTAACAAGTTTTAAGCTGCATTTTGGACATTTTTCATGATATTTATCTTCATATAACTCATTTCCAATTTTGTAAATGAGGGTTTCTGCTGCAACATTATATGTATATCCACAGTTAATACAAGTCCATGCAGTTGGGATCCAAGCTCTTTTTCCATCGAAACTTTTATTTAGGTATAATTTTACAGCTTTAGAAGTGCATTCAGGACATTTTTTCCTAATTTTTATCACCACTAATTTATTTTGCTAAATTTACTTTCATTTTATGAAGATATGGAATTTCTATATAGAATATACTTCCTTTTCCTACTTGGCTTTCAACCCATATTTTCCCATTATGCTTTTGGATTATATTACGGCATATAAAAAGACCTAAGCCTGTTCCTTCGTTTTTCCTATCATCTCCTGTATATGCTTGATAAAATTTATTAAATATTTTTTTATGGTCATCTTTATATATTCCTATACCAGAATCTGTTATGGATATCAAAATATGATTTTTTTTCTGTTTTGCGATTATTCCTATTGAACCGCTATCTGTAAATTTTAAAGCATTTACTAATAAATTTTTAAGAACTTGCTCAAGTCTATATTTATCACCTAATATGTCTGGTAGATCTTTTGGTATGTTTGTTATTAATTTCAATTCTTTTTGTTTTACTGCTGGTTTCATGTCCTCAGCTACTTCATATAATATTTCCACTAATGATATTTTCTCCATATCAAAACGCATAGTATCTGTATCAAGTCTTGATACATCGAGTATATCATTTACTAGATTTAATAATCTTTCAGAGTTTCTAAGACTTATTTTAGCCCAATTTTTTATTTTTTCATTAGACTCTTTATCTGATATTATTAGTTCAAGATAACCTTTTATTGGTGCAACAGGTGATTTGAGTTCATGTGCTGCAATGTTCATAAATTCTGTTTTTAATTTTTCTGATTTTTTGAGTTCATCTTCAATCTTTCTTCGTTCTGTTATATCCCGTATTGTAAGAACAATTCCTGCAAATTCGCCTTCTTTTTTAAAAGAAGCTACATTAACTTCTATTGGAACTATTTGACCATTTGTTTGCACTAGTTCTAATTCTACATTTTCAATTTTTTTATCTTTTTTACGTGTTTCTAGAAATATCTGTTGGAAGAGATAAACAGAATCTTTAGATAGATATTCACGTAATAATGTCGCTAGAATCTGATTTTTATTTCTATTTAACATCTTTTCAAAAGATGGATTGACATATGTTAGTCTTCCAAGAGGATCAATTGTTATTACTCCATCAGCAGTTGTCTCTGCAAGAATCCTATATTTCTCTTCAAGTTTTATAAGTTCTTTCCATTTTTCCTGACGTTGAGTTATATCCTTACCACGTAATAATACTCCTTTGATGTTCTCATTATTATAAATTCGATCTATTGAAAAAAGAAAATCGTATCTAACTCCGTTATTGGTTTTTATTTCAGTCTCATAATCTATTACATCGCTACCATTGACTGCTAATTCAATTGCATTTGTATGTTTTTCAATATCTTCTTGTTTGAAAAAATTTTTTAGGATTGATATTTTTTTACCTAATACCTCTTGTTTTTTAATGTTAAGTAAATTAATTATTGCATTATTTATTTCTAATATTATCCCATTTTCTATATACAGCATTAGATCGCTTGTACCTTCAAAAATATCTTTAAATTTTTGTTCAAATGCATTTATCTCTGATTTTTTTTTATCTATATTATTCTCTTTTTTGTATTTATTATCATTGTCTAGACTTATCTGTAAATTAGATCTTAAAAGACCGAGTTTTTCTGCGTGTCTTAACTCATTAACTATAGTATGTTCATTTTTCATTTATAAAACCTTATAAAACAGAATAAATTTCACTAAATTCGGTAAGTAAGCACTAAAAAGAATATTTATATATTTTTTTTTAAAATTCTTTTTGCATCCCATTCCACATCCCTGAATCAAAGCTAAATATAAATTTTTTAATTAAAGAATAGAATGTAGTTTTTAGTATATTAATTAATTGTTAGTTATAAACATACGGACGTGGCGGGATTCGAACCCGCGAACTCCGGCTTAGAAGGCCGGTGCCATATCCAGGCTAAGCCACACGCCCAATTTCTTCAAACTATACAATTATGTTATGCTTGGTATATTATAAAAATAGATAAAAATTTGGATTTAAAAATCCAAATTGTTGAATTATTCGTAGGGTGCAGATTCACCTATTAGTTCTACATGCGTCAAAATCATACGTCTACAGCAATATCTATCAATACCTAGTTCATCGAGCATTTGTTTAGGTGTTTCTTTAGGTTTCTCACCAGCATCTAATGATTTTTTGTAGACGTCATATCGCTTAATATATTCTTCAAATGCATCTCCAATAATTTTTCCACAAGTAAAACATCTAACCGGTATGATCATAAAATCTTCACCTATATGATTTCTGTCTTTTTTTACGGGCACCACGGCCCAATTGTTTTTTTGGTTCTTTTCTTCTTGAGTCACTGACAAGTAGACTTCTATCATGATCAATATAAGTAATTTTTAAACTTGGATCGCCAGTGAACTCAACAATTCCTTTGGCAATAGCTGTTCTTGCAGCACTTGCTTGACCCATAAAGCCACCACCTTTTACAGTTACATCTATGTTAATTTTATCTATATGATTTTCTGCAATATTTATTGCTTCCATTATTTTCCAACGAGCAATTTCAGGTTCATAGAGTTCAACGGGTACCCTATTAATTCTTACTAAGCCAGTCCCCTTCTGAATTGCTGCACGAGCAACTGCAGTTTTTCTTTTTCCTGATGTATTAACTACTTTTTTTACCATATTAAATCTTTGCTCCTAAAAATCTCGAAAGCTCTTCAACTGTTATATAATCAATGGGTTGTTTAATCGCTTCATTGATCCTTTCAAATTTTTGTCCTTCAAATTCTGCTGGGATGCCCATATAACATTTAAGACGTTTGAAAGATTTACGACCATGAGGTGTTTGATAAGGTATCATACCTCGAATTGTTCTTTTAACAATTTTATCAGGAGTTCTTGGGAAAAAAGGACCTTTTCTATAGGTTCCAAGCTCTCTTTTTTGTTTGTATATATTTTTTATTGAAGCTTTCTTGCCAGATATAATTGCTTTTTCGCTATTAATTACTGCAATTTCTTCTCCATTTAGAAGTCTTTTTGCAGTTTTTGTGCATAATCTTCCAAGTGTTGCACCTGTTGCATCAATTATAGCTATCATATATCTTCATCCTAATATTCTTATGTTTTTACCATCTGGGTTTGATTTCATAAGTTCCTCTATCGTCATTGTTTTACCACCTGCTTTTTTAATTTTTTCTGTTGCTTTTTCAGAAAATGACCAGGCTGCAATTGAAACTTTTTTAGTTAGCTCTCCAGTAGATAAAACTTTTCCAGGAACTAATGCAGTTTCTTTATCACTTATATATTTACTTATTCTATCAAGATTTACTTCTGCCCAATTTTTTGAGGATTTTTCTAATCTTGAGGCGATATCTTTCCAAATTGATGAATCTTTTTCATTAGCTTGTTTTTTTAATTCATGAATTAGTAAGTTTAATGAAGGATTTGTTTTTAATCTTTTTTTTGACATAAGTTTTTCTCCAAGTAAGTGAAAACAAGTGAAAGGGGCTGGTATTTATAAGATTTGTGGGAGAAACAATTAAAAACAAATTGTAAATAAAAACTTTACATGAAAAAATTAATATCTATTTGTGGAAGCGATGGTTGTGATGAAAATCTGTCTAATTATGCATTAGAAATAGCAGAGAAAGTTGGTAAACTTGTTGCACAGAGAGGTGGTGTTATTGTTTGTGGAGGTCGTAAAGGTATTATGAAAGCTGCCTGTTTCGGAGCAAAAAAAGAAAGGGGTATTACTGTTGGTATAATGCCATATGAAATAAATGAAGCAAATGAATTTATTGACATTGCAATTCCCACGGGACTTGGTAACATTAGGAATTATTTGGTATCAAGAACAGGTGATGTAACTATAGCAATTGGTGGACGTTGGGGTACACTTAATGAAATTTGTTTTAGAATGATATTAGAAAGACCTCTTATACTAATAAAAGGTACTGGCGGATGTGTTGATGAAATTATAAATGGAAATATTATGCAAGGAGTTGAATATAATTTTATAATTGCAGATTCCGCTGAGGACGCTGTTAATAAAGCCTTTGAAATTATATCATAAAATTAATAATGGATTTTTATATTTCACGAATTGGGTTTTAAAAACATGAGGGAATATAGGATTAAAAAAGGACATCATCCAAATATTGAGGATCTAATAAACAAATTCTTTGGAGCTAAAGGTGACATCTGTTCGGGAGTTAGATTTGAGGTAGATGGAATAGGTAAAATTGATATGAAACAAGAAAAAAATTTTTTAATTGTTGATATTGAACCACCAAAAACAGTCAGTGGAGATTATAACATTATTAAAAAATGGAATGAATTTCTTTTTAAAGCAACAGGTATGACCACAAAAGAAAGAAAAAAAGAATTTGGTAAAATTGAAAAAAAATAAATATTTATTTTTTTACTTTTCCCCAATCTTTAATAAAATTTTTTATTCCCTTATCTGTTAATGAGTGTTCAACCATTTTTCTTATAACATTTGGAGGTATTGTTGCAATATCAGCACCTAGTCTTGCTGCGTTAATAACATGTATTGGATGACGAATACTTGCGACAATTAATTCTGTTTTTATATTATAGTTATAAAATATTTCTGTTATTTCTTCAATTATTTGCATTCCTTCTTGTCCAATATCATCGAGTCTACCAATAAAAGGACTTATATATGTAGCTCCTGCCTTTGCAGCTAATAGTGCTTGATTTGCAGAAAATATAAGAGTTACATTTGTTTTTATTTTTTCTTTTGAAAGTTTTTTTACTGCTTTTAATCCTTCTGTAGTCATTGGAATTTTTATTGCAACGTTTTTTTGGTATTTTTCTGGAACTTTTTTTACTAGTTTTTTTGCTTCTTTTAACATGTCTTCGGCGTTTTCACTTACTACTTCAAGGCTTATTGGTCCATCTACCAACTTAAATATTTCGTTAATTATTTCTATAAAGGATTTGCCTGTTTTTGCTATAAGTGTAGGGTTAGTTGTTACTCCATCTAATATCCCCCAACTTGCTATTTCTTTTATTTCATCTAAATCTGCTGTATCGATAAATATCTTCATTATATATATCTCGCTCCAAATCAAGGTGTATCTTGTTTTTGTAAATAACTTTTTGGTTTTTTTATATAGAATTCTTTTTCTTTTATTTTTAAAGGGTTCATATTTAGAAATATTTGAAAATATCAAAATGTATATATATTCAAGTATACATTCCTTTTCACTGTGGTGGATGGGATATGCCTCTAACAAGAAAAGCCCGAATTGTAGGTAGTAGTTTAGTGGTTACAATACCTAGTCAACTAGCAAAAGCTCATGATATTACCGATGGGGATGAAATTGAGATAATACCTACTGCAATTGGAGAATTTACAATTAGAAAACTAAAAAAATAAATTTTATCTTGATTAAATTACTTATTAAACTTTTAATCTATAATTGTACAAAAGATTAATGTCTTATAATCCAGATGCTAGGTCAAAAAGAACTTTTTCTTTGTTAGTAGCTTTTACAACACCACTTGCAAGAAGAACACCATCTGCTCCTAGAGTTATTGCTTTTGAAACATCACGACCATTTTTTACTCCTGCTCCACAAACTACTTTTACATTATTATTTATCTTTTTAACGGCTTCAACACTTTTACTAACAATCTCAGGATCAGCTAATGTAACAGATATGTCTCCACCAATTAATTCTGGTGGTTCTATAGCGATAAAATTGGGTGAAAATGCTGCGATAGCTCTTGATGTTGCAACGTTGTTAGAACATACTATATGATCAAGTTTAAGTTCTTTTGCACGAGAAATACAAGTATCTACATCTGCAATAGTAAGTCGGTGCTCACTGTGGTTTATTAATGTACCAGCTGCTCCTGCTGCTTTTACTGCTTCTGGAAGAGTCCAACCAGTATGACTGCCTGGTTTTATTGGATCTATATGTTCTGCAAAAACTGGAATTTGAATTTTTTCAACACAAAGAGATATATCTGTTGTTTGTACAGCTATTGCCATACTTGCACCAGTTTCTTTTGATACCTTCTCCATTATTTTAGCAATTTCAAGTACTTTGGTTGCTGTTGCTTCAGAATATGTTTTAACATTAAGCACAATTGTAGGTATTTTTAACATAATATTTTACCACACTATAAGCAGGGTAATCAATTATCTTTAATATATACTTCTGTATTCCCCATAGGAAAAAAATGTTAGTTCAACTTCAATCAATATTGTTACTTGGAATTATTCCTGCCCTTATTTTTTTATTCCTAAGTTTAAAGGGATATGATGCTTTATATAAACAAAAAACTATTTTTTTAATATTAATTGTTGGAATTATAATCGGAGTTGTTGTTGCGGTAGTTAGAGCTTTTACTCAACCATTACCGTTTTCCTATTTGTTTATTATATTGTTTGCTTTTTTTGAGCAATTAATTAAAACAATAATTCTGAATATTGGTCGTTTTCAAAGAAAAAAAGAAACAACAATTTATGGATTAACTCTTGGTTTAGGATTTGGTGCTTCATTTACTCCTTTTTTAATACTTGCAGGTAGCATTGCAGAAGAACCTACTCTTTCGTTATATGGTTTGATATTAGTTGGAACAATTGGTTTTACATTATTTCATGCATCTACTGCAGCATATATTGGTTATGGAATATACATTGGGCGATTAACTAAATATCTTATTACTGCAATAATTTTACAATTACCTTTTAATCTATTTTTCGATCTTTCAAGATATACAAAAGATCCACTATTTGTGTACTCTCAATTTGCTTTATTAATATACGGTTTGATTTGCTATGTATATATAATAAAATATGTAATGCCAAATATATTAAAAAATAAAAAACAAAGAAAAAGAAGTAAAAGAACGATTTAAATGGACTCAATTCAAAAAGATTTAATGAATTTAAAAAATGATCCTAAAGATAACATTGAAAAATATTCTGTATTTCCAATAATTGCAGGAATTTTATTAGTATTTACAGGTCTTATATCAATTATAGGATGGATTTTATTTATGAATACAGATGTATCATTACTAGGAGATTTATTAAAACAAATTCAAGAAACAGTTCCATCGTATACTATTGAAGATTTAAAAAACTTCATCTCAGTTTGTTCATCAATAGGAATTGTTGTTTCTATTTTCCCGATTCTAGGTGGTATATTATCAGCTAAAAAGAAACTATGGGGAATATCTTTAACAAGTTCAATATTTGGATTTGTTGTTATCATTCCATTTTTTTTCTTATTATTTATTCCACTTATTTCAATGATTCTATTGATAGTCTCAAGAAGATATTTTAATAATATTCAAAACTAACTATCTCTATAGAAAAAAAATAAAAATTTGGAGAATTAAATACTTCTCCAATCCCTATATTTATTTTGTTGGTGGTCTAAAATCTTTACCACAATATGGGCATACTTGTGAATCCATTGGAATTGGTCTTCCACAATTTGGACAATTTCTACCAGTTTGTTGAGCCGAACTCCTAGGAGCATCTGTTGATAAATTATCAGGTAAGCTAAAGAACGCGATTATCTCCATTATTTTTGCAATAAAAATAATAATAATTCCAATACCGATAACCAAAGTGAATGCTCCAACAAGATAAACAAGTCCAGTTGTTTTGAATAATCCTACTTTTGTGTGATCGGTGATGCAATCATAGCTTTTTTTGAGGTATAAAGCACCGATTATCACAAAAATCCATCCAATAAGAAAAGCAACAGCACAACCTACTAAAAATGGTGATATATAATCAAAAACTGCTGAAGGATTTGTCATATCTACAGATTCAAAAGAGGTTAAATATGCTATACCTCCCACCGTTGCGAATGTATAGAATAATACAGCAAATACAGCAATTATACTAATAAATGTGCAGATGAAATAATATAGATAGTTATTAAAAATCGAATTATCCTTAGTCTCTTCAGCAATATTTTTTACTCCTAAAAATAGTAGAACTAATCCAACTAATACAATTAAAAAACCTACTGTGGGAATAATCCATCCTACTAGCATTAATAAGGCACCTATCCCGCCTAAAATCTTTGCGTTTTTTAAATCTCCCATTTTCTTTTTCTCCTATAATTTTTAGTTTTTGTAGATTGTAAACCTATATATACATATCGTTTTTTTAGGCAATGAAGCAATTAATTATTTTTTTTATTTATAAAAAGATCTCTTGATTCATCTATAATAATCCCTATTGCAAGACCGCATATAAAACCAATTAAACTTCCAGTTATTAATCTGATTAAATTATTACTATCCCAGAACCCAAATAATTGGCCAAAACCATCAATTCCAATTGGAAATAAACCTAATAATATTAAATAAATAAATTTTTCATCTAGATTTATTTTGTATATAATAATAAAAACTAAACCTATTGTAATTCCAAGCCATATTGCAGTACAACGAGCACAAAAAGGCATTTCATTTCCATTTATTGAAAAACTTCTATCCAATTTTTGGTGACATAAAATATCCCCTGCTGTGTAGATAGAGTTCCATGGTACGATCATATTATTAGTTTTTTTTTGGTTGTCAATAAAACCTATTGTTCCATCTAGTTTCGAAATTCTCTCTGAAGGTAATACTAAAGGAGTTAAAAACTGTAATAAAATCCATATCAAAAAAAATGTAAAAATAATTATAGAAATCTTAGAAAATTTTTCCCTTCTTTTCATCCTTAAATTCATCTCTTGAGATAAAGATTAGTATAAATGCAATTATACTTAGAATAGAACCAATAAGGAAAAAACCAAATGAGAAAATTGCTATAAACGATCCAGTGATCGCTAGAATGAAATATTCACGTTTAATACAAGCAAATAATGAAATTAATGCAAAAATAGAAATGATAACAATAAAAATTGAATAACCAAAATTTGTATTATCTTTAAAAAATTCCAAAAAAGAAATATTATCAACTGTGGTTTTAACAAAAATATCAAAAAAAACAGCAGTTGATATTCCAATTAAAAAAACACAAATAAGAAATAAAACAGCAATCATTGGTTTATTAGAACGAGGTTTTATACAAGAAAGTACAGTTTTACGCGGTTCACCATATTCTTCCCAATCTAAATCCTTGGAATTACATTTCGCTTCGACACTAAATTTATTTTTACATTTTGGGCATAGAACATCATGTATCTTTTTATCTACAGTAAGCTCCAAAATAAACTCATTTTTGCATCTTGGGCAAATTGTCTTTCCCTTCAATTGTTATCCACCATAACCTTCATTTTAATTTTCAATTGGGTAAATTTCTATAATTTTTAAAAAACTTTCTCTTTAAAAAAGTTTTAGATAGTTAGTTGTACTAATCTTTATATAATAATTTCTTATTCCAAAAAGTTAAAGGCGGTATCAAATATGGCAAGATTTCCAGAAGCTGAAGCACGTACATTAAATAAAAAAGTATGTATGAAATGTGGTTGTATTAATGCAATAAAAGCAGATAGATGTCGAAGATGCCGATCAAAAGAATTAAGAGTAAAGGCAAAAGAGGGACGAGGAGTCTAATTTTTTTTACCGTTATGTTTAAGAGCATTTTTTCTTTTTTGGTTTCATAAGGTTGAAAAAATATGCCTGAGACAAAAGTAAAAAAAACAGATGATTTTAACGAATGGTACAATGAAATAGTGGAACTTGCAGACTTATGTGATAAAAGATTTCCTATCAAAGGAATGAATGTATGGCGTCCATATGGCTGGATCCTTATGTGTCAAGTTGATCAAATGATAAGAGCAGAAATGATTAAAACCTCTCATCAGGAATTATGCTTTCCATTACTAATTCCTGAATCTTCTTTTAAAAAAGAAGAAGAACACATTGAAGGTTTTGGCAGTGAAGTATATTGGGTTACTCATGCGGGTCTTAACAAACTTGAAGAACGTTGGTTATTAAGGCCTACTAGTGAAACAGCAATGTATCCAATGTTTTCACTTTGGATAAGGTCACATGCAGATCTTCCTCTTAAGACATATCAAATTGTAAATACTTTTAGATATGAGACAAAACAAACTCGTGCTTTTATTCGTGTTCGTGAAATTCATTTTTTTGAGGCTCATACATGTCATATTGATTTTAAAGATGCTGAAAAACAAATACAGGAAGATAAGAATATTGCAAAAAAATTATTTGATAAATTATGTCTACCATTTATATTTTGCAAAAGACCTGAATGGGATAAGTTTGCAGGTGCATATTATACAATAAGTATAGATGTCTTGATGCCTTCTTTAAAAACTCTTCAACTTGGTTCTATTCACCAATATCGTGATAACTTTGCAAAACCATATGAGATTAGTTATGAAACTGAAAAGGGAGATCATGCTTTTTGTCATCAAACAACATATGGTATGAGTGAAAGGATATTAGGTGCGCTTATAGGAATACATGGGGATAATAAAGGTCTTATAATGCCCCCTTTAGTTGCGCCAACTCAAATTGTAATAATTCCAATAATTTTTAAAGGAAAAGAAAAAATTGTTAAAAATGCATGCAACTCAATTGAAAAACAACTAAAAAATGAAGGTTACCGGGTTCATGTTGATTATAGAGATTTAACACCTGGAAATAAATATTATGAATGGGAGCTTAAAGGAATACCTATTAGAATAGAAATTGGTCCACGTGAAATAAAAAATAAACAGATAGTCCTTGTTAGAAGAGATAACTCTGAAAAGAAATCAATACCTATTAAATCTTCTGTTAAAATGATTAAATCAGAATTATCAGATATCTCTAATACCATTTATGAAAAGGCTAAAAAAATACTTAATGAAAATATACATAAAGTTGAGAATATTGAAAAAGTAAAAAATTTAAAAGGTATCATTGAAATTCCATGGTGCGGTAATAAAGATTGTGCTTTAGAAATCGAAAATATTTTAGAGGGTAACACGTTAGGTGAACCTATTGAAGATAATAAATGCAACAAGTTGTGCCCTATTTGTAAAAAACAAGCAGTAACTTGGATGAGATATGCAAAATCATATTAAATAAATTAATATTTGAGGTGAAAAAAGATATGAGTGGAAAAATAATAGGATTTTTACGAGAATATGTTTTAATTTTAAGCATAATATTTACTATACTTGGCTTTATTGTTTTATTAATAGGTATTACAGGTATTTGGTTTCAGGATATATTAAAAAATTTTTTAAATTTTACAGATGATGCCATGGATTGGAGCTTTTATATTTTAATAATTGGATTTATAATGTTTGGAATTGGTATTTACTATCTCTATAGTTATTTTAATAACCGTAAGTTTGTGATGGAAGAACTTAAAACAAATAAAAGGTCTGAATTCTTAAAAAAACATGTCGAAGTTAAACAAAAAGTAAAACATTTACCATCTAAATATCATAAAATGTTAAAAGAGAAAGAAAAGGATTTACAGATTAAATAAATATTACAATATTTTGGAGTGTAATAATATTCCTGAGTTTTATATAGTTTTAGCCGAACCTAAATATGGTGGAAATATTGGTGCTATAGCAAGATCTATGGCAAATTTTGGTTTTAAAAATTTATATCTGATAAATCCTTGTAATTTGAATGGTGACTGTTATGCGCGTGCTATGCATGCGCAAGATATACTAAAGAATGCAAAGATTTTTCCTTCATTTAATGAAGCAATAAAAAATTTAGATTATTTGGTTGCAACAAGTTCAATTGAAAGTAAAACGGAAAAAAAACATCTTAGACTTCCTTTGAATTTATTTGATTTTTGTAATAAAATTTTTCAGATCGATGGAAATATTGGTCTTGTATTCGGCAGGGAAGATTATGGTCTTTTAAATCAAGAAATTGCTATGTGTGATATAATGGTTCGTATTCCAACTAGTAAATTATATTCTTCTATGAATCTTTCACATGCTGTAACAATTGTTTTGTTTTCTTTATTTACGAATACAAAAAAAATACATGATAATAAAAGGATACTTGATCGTATAGAAAAAGAACAACTTTTTAAATTTTTTTCAGTGCTATTAGAAAGTATCGAATATCCTAACCATAAAAAAGAAAATACAGAAATAATGTTTAAACGACTTATGGGTCGAGCGATGCCTTCAAAATGGGAATATCATACACTGATGGGTGTTTTAAGTAAAAGTATATATAAAATAATGAAAAATAAGAAATAATATTGAATTTTTAAAGAGTTTCTATCGAAAATAAAATATTATGGTTTTTTAAAGCAGTATGTATCTTATCTGCGAACCATACTAGTTCGTCTAATGTTGCTTCCTTTTTTTTCCAATCATATACAAAGTCATAGCTACCTTTTGCAGCTTTAAAACCTAGATTCATTAACAGTGTTTTTATTTCTGAAGGACTACTTCCCTCACTGTTAAATGTAATTGTTATATATGTTTTCATATAAATCACTTATAATTGAAAATGTTATTATTTTAAGACTATTAAATAATTGTGCTTTCCTGATAAATTTTTATGCTGATATTGGTATTGGAGCAAAACATAGTATGAAAATAATAAGTGCTATTACGCCTAAAATTATTCTTTTGTTATCAAGAGGTGAAAAATCATTTAATGGAGGTTGATGTCGAGTACCTATTAAGAATAATATAATAAATGCAAAAATTAACCAACCTGGATAAACAAATCCTAATCCAACGACAATAGCTATTACTGCCCAACTTGCATATTTATAATTTTCTTTTAGAAGAGCTCTTACAACATGCCCCCCATCTAATTGTCCAATTGGTAAAAGATTTATCGCAGTTAAAAAAAGTCCAACCCATCCTGCAAAAAGTGTTGGATGAATTATTGCATTTTCTGGAATTGTAAAAAAATTACTTATTCCTTGTAATATTAATGGAAAAAAAACATTAATATTACCTGCAGATGGTTCAATAATTATCGGATTTTGTTGCATTAAAAATAAACCTATCACACATATAGGTATAGCAATTAAAAAACCAAATATTGGACCAGATATACCTACATCAAGTAATGTTTTTCTATCAGGTATAGGCTCTCTGGTTGATATTAATGCGCCAAAAGTTCCAAGTATAAATGGCGGAGGTAAAGGTATAAAATAAGGTAGTGAAGTATCTAACTGATGTTTTTTTGAGGTAAAATAATGTCCCATTTCGTGTATGCCAAGTATTAATAATAGAGGAATTGAAAAATCTATTAATCCTTTAAATAAATAATTTAAGCTTATTATTTCTTCCCAAGTTGCATTGTTTATACTTGCCCACTGCAATGAACCTGCAAGTGTTGTTGTAAAAATTGTTGCAAAAAGTAAAACTATGTTTACCCAAGAAGGTCTCTTTTTAATTTTAGGTTTTTTTATTATGTATATTACATGTTCTCCACTTTGTTTCCTTAGCATAGGAATATAACCTTTTTCAGAAAGCGATCTTCTAAGAGTTTCAAATTTTTCTTCTAATTGATATTCATCTATCCTACAAAAAAAAGCAGCGGTGTCTTTACCATATTTTACATCATAAAAAGGAAAATTTTTACCAATTTCTATTTTCAACATTTCAATATCTAAATCTGTAGAACTGTTTGTTGTATTATCAAACGGATTCCAAGTCCAAGTATTAGACATTTACCGGGTCAATAATAACTTTATTTTATAAAACCTTCGTTAAAGTAAAATATTTAGAACATTATCTTTATTTATGACTTTTATTATGCCTGGTTAGGGAAATTAGATGACTGTCAATCTAGTTATTGGAACTCAATGGGGGGATGAAGGTAAAGGCAAAGTTGTTGACTATTATTCTAAAGATGCAGATTATGTTGTTCGTTTTCAGGGTGGAGCTAACGCTGGACATACTATTAAAGTAAATCAAGAAATATATCAATTGCATTTAATTCCTTCAGGTGTGATACAGGGAAAAATCGGTGTCATTGGAAATGGGGTAGTTATTGATCCTGAAAAATTGATATATGAACTAAATGAACTTAAAAACCGAGGTATAACACCAAAACTTCTTATTAGTGATAGAGCAAATATAATCATGCCTTATCATAAAATACTTGACGGGATACAAGAAAAGTTACTGGGGGATAAAAAAATAGGTACTACTGGTAGAGGTATTGGTCCTTGTTATAGTGATAAAATTGCTAGAAATGGCATACGTACAATAGATTTAATGAATCAAAAAATTCTAAGTAAAAGATTAGATACTATCTTACCTATAAAAGAGAGAATATACAATGCATATGGTATAAATGAAAAACTTGATAAAAAGATAATTTTAAAAAAGTATTTAGATTTTGCAAATCAACTTAGGCCTTACATTACTCAAACACATATTGAATTAAACAAGGCAATAAAATCTGGTAAAAACATTCTTTTAGAGGGTGCTCAAGGTACAATGCTTGATATTGATTTTGGAACATATCCTTATTCCACATCCTCAAATACAGTAGCAGGTGGTAGTAGTATAGGTACAGGTATAGGACTTAGAAATTATGATCAAGTAATAGGAATTGTAAAAGCTTATACTACTAGAGTTGGTGAAGGACCTCTTCCGACAGAACTTTTAGATAAATATGGTGAATATCTTAAAAAAAATGGTCATGAGTATGGTACTACAACTAATCGACCAAGACGTTGTGGTTGGCTTGATCTAGTTGTTGTAAAACACTCATGCTTAATATCAAATGTTACTAAACTTGCAATAACAAAATTAGATGTACTTAGTGGATTAGATATTATAAAGATATGTATAAAATATAAATTAAACAATATAGAATTAGATTATTTCCCCGCAAACATTGAAGATGTTAAAAAATGTAAACCAGTATATAAAGAATTTAAGGGATGGGATAATATAAAACCTGACTCAGATTCGCTATCTGATTTACCTATTGAAGCAAAAAAATATATAAAATACATTGAAGAAGAAATAAAAACACCAATAGCCTTAATATCAATTGGTCCAGGAAGAACAGAAACAATAAATGTTTAAACTGTTTCTTTAACAGAAAGTGCTGTATTAATCCAACGTAAATAAGAATTACATGCAGCACGGAGAGAACTTATGTCTTTTGCCTCTATATCAATTTTTAAGACAGTTTCCTCTAATTTTATATTAACTTTTGTTTTTGGTATCTTGTGTTTTATCTCTGGATTTAGTGATTTATAAACAATCCTTGCATCATCAATTTTTTCAAAATCTAAAAAAAAACTTACATTTTTCATAAAAAAAATATTTTTTCATCTGGATCTTATTTTCTTTGCAACAGTAGGTCTCTCTTTGTAGAAAATTTTACTACCACAATAAGGGCATTGCATACCAATATTTTTAACATCAAACTTAACGCTTTTTTTACAAAGTCCACATTTATAACCGGTCATTATTATTCATCCTTAACTTCTTTCACAGATTTTATCTTTTCAAAGTTTTCTTCATTAGATCTCTGTATCTCTTTGCCACCACGAAGCATTTTTTCAACATTTTGACCTGCTTCAGTTTTAGGGTAGTATGCACCACCTGCAAATTTTATATTACATTTACTGCATTGCCATATACTAGTTCCTAGCCGTCTTACTTTTTGATGACCACAATTTGGACATAAATGTTTTGTTTTTTGAGTAACTTCAACGTTTTTAACTCGAGTTTTTGCTCTTACTCCATACCTTGCACCAAAACGCCCAACTGAACCAACTTTTTTTGTTCTTTTAGCCATATTTATTTACCCACACTTTTATATAATATTTCTCGGATTTTCTTGCCATTATCAATCGATGATTTAATAACTTTTTTTATCTCGTCAACAGTAAAACTGCCATTTAAACCTTTCTGCATAGCACGAATATCACCTTTGTCATCAGTTGCAATTGTGAGTCTTGCTTCTGCAATTTCCTCTTCATCAAGAGATGGATCTATAACAACTATATCATTAAACTTTGCAGAAGTACAAGAAATTGGTGGATTACTTAATGGCAGTGGAAAATCTTTTGTGTGATCTTTTAAATATTTTTCAATTGATGGATATTTTTCAATCAAATTCTCAAGTATTGGTGTGAGTCTTTCGATTGGGACTTTTGCTGTCATTAAAGCAGCTAATGAAGCAAGACTTGCAGCATCAAATAAGTTTCCATCATAATCAAGTATATGAATATCAATAAAGACCATCCATACTTTTTCGCTGGGGATTATGCATAATTTATCTACATCAATTATTTTTGATTCACGTATTCCACGATCAACAACACGAGCAAGTTCAATTGATTTTTGATCAGGTGGTCCTGATTCAAAATCTGGAGATGCCATAGGAATAAGTTCAGCGGCGGTAGTCATTACACCTGAATCCGGAGTATCAGGATATGGTTCTCCTATGTCCATTTTTATTCCAGATATCACTTGAGTATTTCCAATTGTTACTCTTGCTGAACCTTCTGCTTTTTTAATTATATTTGTTTCAATTTTAATTTTTCTAAATTCATCAAACTTTCGATTATCCATGCGTTTACCATTTTTAGTAAGTTTTATGATGTAATCTTTTTTAATTTCAGCAGTAATTGCCATTTTTTATACCTCCCCATTTTTTTGATATTTTTCAAGAATTGCTTTTTTCTGTAATTCTGCGATAATTTTACAGCCTTTTATTGCTAGATCAAGAGCTTTATCAAACTCTTTTTGTGTTAAATGTCCATCCATCTGTAGTAATAATATTTCACCTGTTCGTGGAGCTATTGCAATAGGTAGATCTGCATTTCCAAAGTTATCTTCTTCCTTACCTAGGTCAAGAACTACTTCTCCATCTATTTTACCTGCAGCACAAGCAACTGGTATATCTTTCATAGGTATTCCTGCATCAACAAGTGCTACTGCTGCAGCAGTGAGTCCTGCACAACGAGTTCCTGCTTCGGCATCAAGAATTTCAATATTTACGTCAATTGCGGCTCTTGGAAACTTTTCTAATAATATTATATTTTCAAGAGCTTCGGAAATAACTTTTGAGATCTCACGGCTACGTCGATCAGGACCAGGTCTTTTTCTATCGTCAACACTAAATGCAGCCATGTTATAACGAGCATTTACTATTGCTCTTAAAGGGTTTTGAGTATGACGTGGAACTGCCTCTCGCGGACCATAAACTGCAGCAAGAACTTTATTACCACCCCATTCTAGATAACAAGAGCCTTCTGCTCTATGTAACACCCCTGCTTCTATTTTAATGGGCCTTAGTTCATCGTTTTTACGATTATCTAATCTTTTACCATTTTTAATTAATTTTATATCTGATATCATTTTAATGCACATCCTTTGAATCTTTTTTTAATAAATTTTCTATTTTATTTGTTAAGCCATAAGATAAAGCTTCTTTTTGTATTAACTCAATAATATCTATTGCTCTTTGTACATCTTGTCCTTCACCTTCAATCCAAATCCTACCATTTTGTCCAACAAAAATACGGGATCGAGTATATTTTTTAATAAGTGAAATCATAGATGCTTTTTTACCAATAATTCTAGGGACTTTTGAGGGTTCAACATTTATTAGGTTTCCACCTTTTACTTTATAGAGATTTCTATCTTTTAATGTTATTTGTAATTTTTTTTCCTGATCAACCTGTAACACTTTTGCCATTACTGTGTCTCCAGCATTCAAGTAACGTTCAGTTTCTCCAAAATCTACATCCCATTGAACCTCGTTTATATGTAAAAGGGCAGGATAAGCAGCATTAATATCTACAAGCCAACTAGATGACATTGCTTCGATTATTATTCCAATTACAAAATCTCCTTGAATTGGATTATATCTACCTCTAAGTGGTATAACATTTATATGCTTTATATCAGAACTTAATATACCCAGAATTTCAGCATATATCTTTCCATTTTCTATGAATGTACCTTGACCAGCTTTTTTGTCTTTAATATCACCTAAAAGCTGGCTTGGAATAACAATTTCACGTATTTGTTTGTTCATAAAACTCTTAATCCTTATAGAAATTACTTTAAAATCTTTGTGGATACGTTTCCTTTAGTTAAATCATTAAGTTTTTCATAAAATTTTGTTTGAAGACCAGCAGCAATTCGTACTATTCCAACCCATGACCCATCAGATTGCCATTCTTCACGTTCGAGAGCTCCAAAATTACGAGTTTCTCCATAAGCACGACCAATAAACTCTGCAGGTATTTTAACTGAAATACGTACCTGCTCCATTGAGATAGGGATAATCGGTCTTAGCACATCAATTATATTTTTTACCTGTTCGTTTACTGGTTTGAAAGGATCGACATGTATACCTACTTGTTCCATTGCAAGTTCAATTCTCTGTCGGGGATGTGGAGCTTTTGTTTTTGGATCCATTGCGTTTTTAGCGATTGTTTCAATAATCCTATTTCTCTTATTATTTTGCATTTTTTTACGTTGTTCGGTTGTAAGTTGAATCTCACCTTTTTTAATAATCTTGGTTGCGATTTCTGTAACATTATTTGTTCCAAAAATAGTTTGAAGAGATTCATTAGAAGCATGTGTCCCTTTTTTTGAATCATTGAAAATTGTATCGATAACAAGTATTTTTAAAATATCTATTTCTTTTCCATCTAATAAATCTGCTGCTAGATAGGGATCGACTAATATTTCGAAACGTTCTTCTCCTTTTTTAAAACGAGCAATCACCGCGTCATCTAGACTTACCAATTCTTTTTTCCTCCAAGAGTCTTTGAAACGTACTCTATGGTTTCTTTTGGTGTTAAAATATGGAATTTTAATTTTTTATCAACTATACCAATTTCAGTTGCATCAGGATTTAACTTACCCTCAGTACCTTTATGGAGAGCTTTTATAGCCATTTTTATTGCTTCATCCATATTCAAATCATCTTTAAAATTACTTTCAAAATAACTCATTGCTCCATTACGACCTGAACCTTCACTACTTGCTTTATATTCCATTAATGCTCCTGATGGATCAGTTGAAAAAAGTCTAGGACCTGATTCATCAACTCCTGCGATTAATAATGCTGTACCAAAAGGTCTTACTCCACCATATTGAGTATATGTTTGTTTGAAATCACAAATTCTTTTTACCAATGTTTTAACTTGAATTTTTTCATTATAGGTTATATCATTTATTTGCGCATCTAATCGTGCTCTATCAATTAATGCCCTTGCATCAGCAACAAGACCCGAAGTTGCACATCCTATATGGTCATCGATTTCAAATATTTTTTCAATTGAGGCAGGTTCAATTAATCTCGAAGTGATACGTTTATCAACAATCAATACTACACCTGTTTTATACTTAATACCAACTGTAGTTGTACCTCTTTTTACTGCTTCACGAGCATATTCTACTTGAAATAATCTCCCATCTGGAGAAAAAACAGTTATTGCTCTATCATATGCCATATTTGCTGGTTGCATTTCTATCTTTCACCTCATTATAATTTAATAAACTATTTTATAAACACGTACACGTATTACAATTTTTTACTCAGAATACGCTTATTATGTATATACTTTGTGTTAATAGTATAAGCTTACATTCCTTTTTTATTATTCCAGATAATCTTTTGAATTTGTAACCCAAGTTTTACCTTTAAATTATCTTCAAGTATCCAATTTGCTAATTTGTTAGTATTTGTTTTCCATACTGGCTGAAAAAAAATATCACTTTTTGGTTTGTATTTTTGTATTAATTTTTTAGCATAGTTATAATCTTTTTTATTTTTTATTATAAATTTTATTTGGTCTTTTTTTCGTAAAATGTTTATGTTTTTCAGTAACATTTTTTTATGCATTTTTGATGAAGGAGTTTTTATATCAAGGGAAATAACTATTTTGTCGGTGTCTTTTAGATTATCTAAATTTAGACTACCATTTGTTTCAATTAATATTTTGTAGTTTGAATGAATTAGATGAGTTATAAGCTGATATATATCTTTTTGTAATAAAGGTTCTCCACCTGTTATACATATTTTTTCGCAATTATATTTTTTTATATCCTTGGAAATTTCTTGAGTTGTTTTTACTACCCCTTGTTTATAAGCATATTTTGTATCACAATATGAACAACGTAAGTTACAACCTGTTGTTCTTATGAATATGTTTGGAAAACCTGTCCATTTTCCTTCTCCTTGTATAGAATAAAAAATCTCATTTATTTTCATTTTAATTCTTTTCCTATGTATACTCTATATTAAAGCATAGAATCATTTCCTATAAGCAACATAAATATCAGCTTCAATCATTTTACCATCATCATAAAAATGATGAACAAAATAAATATTTCCTTCATCATCGAGAGTTGGTTCACCTGCAAACTGAGAAATAATCAATTCTGGTTTCTGCCACTCATTTTCAATCTTTTTAGATCTAAATATTGCTGGCGTTCCAAGATACTGTTTAGTAAACCACAATTCACTTCCATCTGTGGATATGTAGGGATATCCTTCATTTTCCTCAGAGTTGACAATCTCAATATTAATTGGTTTAATCCAAGTCCCATTAACATTCTTTGTAAACCAGATATCTGTTCCACCCTTTCCTCCTTCTCTTGATGAATGATAAAATATTTCCATAAATTTATTAGTAAAATGTAATTCACCAACCTCTAATTCTTTTTCAAAATCAGCATTTTGCCAGTTACTCCATTTCCCATTTGTATATTCTGCAGTAAACCAATGAACACCTATGTATCCTTGTCTTGCAGAACAAAACCATATAATATTATCTTGAATAAATGCACAACCATCTAGAGATACTTTCCATGGATCTTGTAGAATAACTCTTTCAACTTCATTCCATTCTTCGTTTACTTTTTTTGAAACATAAATACCTGTTACTCCATCGATAAGTTGTTTTTCTACAGGGACATCAACATCGGGTGTAAAGAAAAAATATAATTCATCTTCTTTACAACATGGAATAAAAGGTGAATCTTCAGCACCTGCTGTATTAACAGAACCATATAACGGTATAGGTTCATTATATTCATTTGAATGAAGCTTAGGTGGAAATTGATCTATTTCTGGAGTGACTTTCACTGCATCATTAGGAATTGCCTTTTCACGAGATTTAAATTTATTATCCACACATCCGATAATAATAATTGTAAATATTAAGATTATTATAATTATTAAAATGTTTTTTTTATTCATAAAATCTCCATTCTTAACTTAACTATTATGTAAATTATTAATGAATATTAATACTTATTAATTATACATAATAAAAAATGATTTTTTATAACAAAATAATGAAAATCAGATGGTAATTTATACCTCTTATTTACAATGGTTCAATTATTTTATTTGAAAAGGGTATTTGTATTATTTCTTGTTCTTCTTTCTCCTCTAATTCAAGGTAACAATTTAAACAATAATATTTTTCTTTATATTTTTGTTTTGTTATTCCGATTTTTTTACCACATTTAGAGCAAGTATACCATCCAACAACTTCAGTCCAACATTTTCTACAATATTTTTCTTTATTAAATTCAAGAGAAGTCCAAATTCCAATTTCTTTTCTACATTTTGAGCATTTATAAATGGTGGACATTATTAAAAACCCTATATCATAATCATTTATTCGTTTATAAAGTATTCGATAGCATAAAATTATGTTACATTTGTTTTAAAAAATAGTAATTTTTTAATAAATATATGTTGAATATTAATTTAAAAAACTCTAGGAATAAATTATAATAAATTCGCTTTATAGTTAACTACTATTATCTTTTTAGATAGTATATCTGGCATGAGAGTAGAAGAACCGTATGATATTCCTCATTTAAATGTTTAAATATTTTTACAGTATTTTCCAATCTCTAAAAACATATTAAACCAAATAATATAGACTAAAAACCCCTTTTTTTCTTTTTAAATTTTGTTTTTTTGTTTTAGATTTGATTATCTATTCATTTTTTATTTTGAATATTTGATTTTTCTATCATTTTTTGTACATCTGATTTTAACTTTTGATTAATTTTATTGATATAATCTAATTCCTGGTTAACATTTTTCATCTTTCTATTTATAACATCAATTTGAATAGCAATGTCTCTCATATTTTTTGTTTTTTCTTTCATCTTTTCCACTAAGAATATTTTTTTAAGTTAAATTATTTAAGTTTATCTTGTTATTATTCTAAGAAATACATTTTTACTATTTGTTATTTTATTTTTTTATTGCATTTTGTTTATTTGTCTTTTACTTTTTTTTTTGTTCTGTGTTGTAGTATCTTTGCACCTAAAGTCTATTTTAAAATTTAACTGGGTGCCATCGGAGGGACTTGTTGATTTTTCGAAGCTTAAGTTAATTAAGTTTCCCTAATGCCACTCATAACACCCAGTATATTTTTTAATAAATTTATGACTATTTATATTTTTAGGTAAAAGGATTTATTTTTTCTTTGAAAAAATACTAAACCAAATAATACTTTGAACCTAAAATTAAAATATACATTAAATTATTTTTTAATTAAATTTGTAA
>JBFEOQ010000003.1:0-76067 GCA_041550515.1 Thermoplasmatota archaeon
GTTAGTATTATTATATATACTTTTCGTTTGTTAAAATAAAAAAAATATTTATCAAAATATTCCGATATGAGAACCAATCTCCCCTAAAAATAATTCAAATAAAATTGTATAAAGATATATAAGAAAGGGAAATTGAACACCTGGAGTTAAATAAACATGCAATGAAAATGATATAGGTATTTTTTCTAAACAACCTTCTCTAAAACTAACTTTATTTAAGCTTATTAACTAGTTTTTAAATTTATAATAAGGTTAAATATTATTTAATCTTAAAGAGAAATTGATAAATTTAATTTGAATATTTTGGTAAACAAATTTTTTTATATTATTTCAATAAATAAAATATATTTTATGATAAATAAACTGAAAAAAAATTTTAACTTTTTTATTTTTTTTATAAAAAAGTTAAAGTTAATTATTTATTTTAATCTAACTTTAATTTGGTCATTATTTGTGATGTCTTGTACGGTATAGATTTTATTCTCTCTTGCAAGCCAACCAAGAGCTGAATATGCATCATTAGTTTTTAGATGAGTAATACGCGAAATTGAGGTAACATCAATTTCTCCACCCTTTCTCACAAGAACATTATATACTTTCCCCGCAGCATTCCCTATTTTGTATGTTAAATTTGTTTCACTTAAATGATATTTTACACCTGTTTTTGAAATCTTATTTTCTCTTGCAAGCCAACCAACTGCAGCAAAAAATTCTTTATCAGTTAATCTTGTATTTTTTTTTAGAGTGGACTCAGTGAGAACACCTTGTTTGTTTAAAGTTTTCCAAATTTTTCCAGCACTTTGACCAAATTTTTCAATAGCATCAACCAATTTTAATCACCATCCTTACGACAAAGAAACAGAATATATATTATAATAATTGCTATTTTTATTAGAATTCAAATAAATGAAAATCGTAATTTAAATTTCTAAATTATTCGTTTTTTTACGAATTAGTATTATAAAAACGGGTCTTAGATATATTAAATTTTTTAACAATGATTCAATTCCCTTTTTTATTACATATTCAAAAACTTTATTCTTAATAAAAAAGAGACATTAGAATAAAGATCATGGCTTTCGAGTCAAAATGAACTTTTAAGACTAAGCTGATTTCATCTAATAATTTATAAGAAAAATTTATTGTTAATAATACAAAATCTATTGAAAGTTATCTTTCAATCATTTAAGGTATTTAATTTATGGTATATTGCTAACAAAAAAATAATAGATTTTAAATATGAATTTAAGATAAGAAAATTGTAATAATATAAATAATTAACATGTGTTAATTGTTGGGGGATAATAAAATGAGTATTATAGATTTAACATCGATGAGTGAATCACAAACATCAATAAAAAATGAAATAAATCAAAGACTAACTAAAATACAAGACGAACTTTCAGATTATTGCTACCAGTGTGCAAAATGTACTTCTGGTTGCGAAGCTCATAAACTTTTAGAACTTGAACCCCATAAAATCATAGCTCTTTTAAAAAGGGGACTAATTGACGAAATGATAAATTCAGAAATTATCTGGACATGTATGAGCTGTTTTAAATGCAGAGAACGCTGCCCACAAAAAGTAGCACCAGTAGATGTCTTATTTTCACTTAAAAATTTAGCTGTTGCAAGTGGAAAACAAATACCTGGAAATTACACAGCAATTTTACAATCAGTTCTATCAACAGGTTTATTACAAGAAATAAAAAATGTAATAACAAAAGATAATAAAACAAAAACCCGCAATGATCTAGGTTTACCAGAAATTTCAAAACCAATAGATCCAACAAAGTTTCAAATGATGCTCTCAAAATCAGCAGTGGAGAAAATATAATGGAGGTTCAAAATTATGAATAAATTTGCATTATATCCAGGATGTATAATGCCAACAGAACAATATGCTTATGAAATGAGTATCCGTGAAATTTTACCAAAACTAGATATTGAATTAGTAGATATTAAGAATTTTTCATGCTGTGGAGAACCACTTAAAAGTGTTAATCAAATGCTTACTTTAACACTATCAGCAAGAAATATTGCCATTGCAGAAAAAGAAAATCTAGATATTTTTTCTCCCTGTCCAATGTGTCATTTAGCATTAACTGAAGCAAAGAGAATATTGGATAACAATTCTGAAATAAAGAACCGCATAAATGAAAAACTTGCAGATGAAGATTTAAAATATAGGAGTAAATCTAATATCTTTAGCATTCTTGATATACTATACGATGTTGCTGGTATTGAAAAAATAAAAAAACTTGTAACAAATCCATTAAAAAATATTAAAACAGCAACTCATTATGGATGCCATTTAATCAGACCTACTGAAATTGGACGTTCTGATGATTCCGAAAACCCATTAAAAATGGAAGAAATCTTAGAAGCAATTGGTATGAAACCAGAGTATTATCCTGAAAAACTTGATTGCTGTGGAGGATTATTAACGGTTAATTTACCAGAATCTTCTCTTACAAAAACTGGTCAGAAACTTCAAAGAGTACAAGAACAAGGTTTTAATTGTTTTGTTGATACCTGTCCATGGTGTCATAGACAATATGATTTTAAACAGATAAAAGCAGGTGAAACTGTAGCTACAAAACTAGAGATGCCTGTATTTTATTTAACACAATTAATTGGTCTTTCAATGGGAATTTCTTTTGATAAACTTGGTCTTGAATTAAACCTGAGCCCTGTTGATAAACTATCTTTTGGGGGCACATAGATATGGGTAACAAAATAGGTGTTTTTGTCTGTCATTGTGGTATTAACATTTCACAGACAGTTGATGTTAATAAATTAGTTGATTATGCAAAAAACCTTGATGGTGTTATTGTAAGTAAAGATTACAAATATATGTGCTCTGATGTTGGAGCAAAACTGATTAAAGATTCAATAAAAAAATATAAACTTGATGGAGTAGTAATTGCTTGCTGTAGCCCCCGTATGCATGAACATACTTTTCAAGGTGTTGTAGAAGATGGAGGAATTAACGCTTTTAATCTTGAAATTGCTAATATTCGTGAGCAATGTAGTTGGGTACATAATGACAAACTGATGGCAACAGAAAAAGCAAAAATACTAGTTCGTGGAGCTGTTGCAAAAGCAAAACTACTAGAACCTCTAGAAAAATCCAAAATTAATGTTATACCTGAAGCACTTGTTATAGGCGGAGGAATTGCAGGTATTCAATCAGCACTTGATCTTGCAGAGGAAGGTCATAAGGTATATCTTGTTGAAAAGACCCCGACTCTTGGGGGACATATGGCTCAACTTGATAAAACTTTTCCAACCTTAGATTGCAGTGGATGTATTTTAACACCTAAAATGATGGAGGCTGCAAATCATCATAATATCGAGCTTTTTACTTATTCTGAAGTTGTAAGTATTGAAGGAAGCATTGGTAATTATACTGTGAAGATAAAAAAGAAAGCTCGTTTTGTAGATTTAGATAAATGTACGGGTTGTGGAGACTGTGTAGATGCTTGTCGTATGAAGGGCCATGTTTCTAGTGATTTTGATGAAAATATAGGTAAACGTAGTGCAATTTATATACCATTTCCACAAGCAATTCCTTTGAAATGTACTGTTGATCCAAAGAATTGTCTAATGATTACTAAGGGTAAATGTGGAAAAGGTCCACTTTGTATTGAAGCTTGTAAAGCTAATGCTATTAATTTTAAACAAGAGGATCAAGAAATACAGATAAAAGTTGGAGCAATTGTTGTTACAACAGGCTATGATTTAATAAATCCTGAGTCTGTTTTTGAATTTGGTTATTCTAAATCACTTGATGTTGTAACTAGTCTTCAGATGGAGCGTCTAATAAATTCATCAGGACCTACAAAAGGTGAAATTATTAAACCATCTAATGGAGAAAAACCAAAAAGCATAACATATATTTTATGTGTTGGTAGTCGTGATGAAACAGAAAAGCCCTGGTGCTGTCGTATAGGCTGCATGAGCGCTCTAAAACAAATGTATCTTTTAAAAGAAAAACTGGGTGATGAAATTGAATTAAATATATGTTATATGGATATTCGTAGTTTTGGTAAAGGATATGAAGAATTTTATCGAAAAATTCGTGGTTTTAATACAAACTTTTTCCGTGGAAGACCAAGTGAAGTCCGCCTTTTAGAAGATTACTTAAGCATTGATATTTTTGATACTACAACAAATAAACTTTTTGAAATAAAAACAGATTTGGTAGTATTGGTCCCAGCTCTTATTCCAAGATCAGATTCAAACGAAATAGCAAATATTCTGCGTATATCTACAGGCTCTGATGGATTTCTACTAGAAGCACATCCAAAACTTAAACCTGTTGACACTTCAACTAATGGTATCTTTATTGCAGGATGCTGTCAAGGACCAAAAGATATTCAAGATACAGTTGCTCAAGCAAGTGCTGCAGCAGCTCGAGCATCTAATATATTATCTAAAAAAGAATTAGAAGCAGAACCACAAATTTCATTGGTAAACGAAGATTTTTGCTCTGGTTGTGGAACATGTATTTCAGTTTGTGCATATAATGCAATAGAACTAGTTAAAGAAAAAGATGATAAATTACATGCAAAAGTAAATGAAGCTCTTTGTCTGGGCTGTGGCGCATGTGTTGTAGCATGTCCATCTGGTGCAATGCAACAACATAGTTATAAAGATAAACAAATTATACCTGCAATTGAGGAAACAATTTAAATCATTCTGTTTTATTTCTTTGAATAAATGAATAATATTGGGGCTCTACTTCCTGATTATATAAACATATTAAATCAGGAGAAATATGCAAAATATTTAATATCTAAAAATAGTCCTGCATTGTTTAATAAATCTGAGTTAACTAAAAATCTCTGGAGAATGCATAATGATCTTTTAAAAAAAATAAAACTGAGTGATTATGAACCAGAAATCTCTTTACTAGATCTTAAAATTGAACTTGCAAGTCGTATTTTTAAAAAATGTAACTTATGTGAAAATAAATGTAATGTTGATAGAAACATAACTGAGGGAAAATGCGGGGTAAGACAATCAAAGATTGCATCTGAATTTTTGCATATAGGTGAAGAAAGAATTTTTATTCCATCTCATACTATTTTTTTCTCAGGATGCACGTTTAATTGTGTTTTTTGTCAAAACTGGGATATAAGTCAAAAGAAATGTGGTGTATATATTGAACCTTCAAAACTTGTAGATATTATCGGTTCTAGAAAAAAACAAGGTTCACAAAATGTGAATTGGGTTGGAGGTGAACCAACTCCAAATATCTATTATATTTTTAAAACTTTAAAAAAAATGAATATTAACCTTCCACAAATTTGGAATTCAAACATGTATTGTAGTCTGGATACTATGAACCTTTTAAATGGAGTTTTTGATGTGTATCTTACTGATTATAAATATGGAAATAATAAGTGTGCAAAAAAATTATCACAGATTAATAAATATTTTGAAATTGTATCACGTAACCATAAAATTGCATATGAAAATGGTGAGATAATTCTACGTCATCTTGTTATGCCTAATCATTTCAAATGCTGTTCAAAACCAATATTAGATTGGGTAATTAAAAACATACCTAACTGTGTTGTAAATATAATGGCACAATATAGACCAGAATATAAAGCATTTAAATTTAAAGATATTTCACGTTCTATTACAATAGATGAGTTCTATAAAGTTAAAAATTATGCAAATAAGATAGGAATTAATCAGTTTTAAAAAGAAATTACTAATTTATCTTAAATTGTGTGGTTAAGTTTATTTATCCTATCACGTAGTTTTATTGCTTTTTCAAAATCAAGGTTATCTGCTGCATCTCTCATTTGTATTTCTAAATCTATTATTATGTTCGGTATATCTTTTTTAGGTATATGTTTAACATCTTTTATATCAACTATTTTTTCTTTTATTGGTTTTATTATCGTTTCTGGAATAATATTATGTTTTTTATTAAACTTTAACTGTAGATTTCTTCTCCTTTTAGTTTCTTCCAAAGCATTCTGAATTGAATCTGTCATTTTATCTGCATATAATATTACTTTAGAATTTACATTTCGTGCTGCACGACCAATAATTTGAATTAAACTTCTATGATCTCTTAAAAATCCTTCTTTATCAGCGTCAAGAATTCCAATTAATCCTATTTCGGGTATATCTATACCTTCACGAAGTAAATTTATTCCAACAAGAACATCAAATACTCCAAGACGTAATTGTCTTATAATCTCTGAACGCTCAAGAGTATCTATCTCAGAATGCAAATAACGGGTTTTGATATTTTTCTCTGCAAGGTATTCAGATAATTCTTCAGCAAGACGTTTTGTAAGAGTCGTTACTAGGATTCTATTTCCTTGTTCTACTGTTTTATTAATCTCATTTATTAAATTATTTATTTGACCTTTAATAGGTCTTAATTCGCAGAGAGGATCAACTAAACCTGTTGGTCTTATTATCTGTTCGACAATTTGATTTGAAATACTAAGTTCATAATCACCAGGGGTTGCAGATACAAAAACAACATTTCTCATATATTTTTTAAATTCATTAAAAGTAAGTGGTCTATTATCAAAAGCACTCGGAAGTCTGAAGCCATAATCAATTAATGATTTTTTTCTAGAGTAATCCCCTTGATGCATTCCATGAATCTGAGGAATTGTTCTATGACTTTCATCTATAAACATAAGAAAATCTTTTGGAAAATAATCAAGGAAACAAAATGGTTTTTCACCAGGTTTTCTTCCATCCATATGTCTTGAGTAGTTTTCTATACCCTTGCAAAAACCTGTTTCTTCTATCATTTCAAGATCATAAAGTGTACGCTGTTTTAATCTATGAGCTTCAAACATATCAAGCTGAGGTAATATCTCTTCGAGTTCTTGCTTAATTGACTCAATTGCTCGTCTTCTTTTTTTTTCACTGATCACAAAATGTTTTGCAGGATAGATATAGATATATTCAAATTCATCTTTTATCTCTCCTGTGATTTTATCTATTTCAGTAATTTTTTCAACTTCATCCTCATTGGTTTCAATACGTATTATATCATCATAATAACTAGGAATTATATCAATTATTTCACCTTTTACTCTAAAACAACCTGATTTAAGATCTATATCATTTCGCTCGTATTGCATATCTATTAAATGATCTAATATTTCATTTCGTTCTACATTTGTTTTTTTTCTAATTTCATATCCAAGATTCCTATATTCAGATGGATCACCTACATTGTATATACATGAAACTGATGCCACGACTATTGTATCTTTTCTATCAAGAATTGAGGCTGTTGCTGATAATCTCATTTGTTCAATTTTTGGATTTACATCAGCATCTTTTTCAATATATTGATCTTTTTCAGGAATATATGATTCTGGTTGATAATAATCATAATATGAAACAAAATATTCCACTCGATTTTCTGGAAAAAATTCTTTGAACTCTGAATAAAGTTGTGCTGCAAGGGTTTTGTTATGGGCAATAACAACTGTTGGTTTTTGAATTTGTTCTATAACATTTGCCATCGAGAAGGTTTTTCCCGATCCTGTTACACCTAATAGTGTTTGATTTTTCATTTTATTTTTAAATCCGTTAACAATTTTTTTTATTGCATCAGGTTGAGAACCCTTCGGTTTCATATCAGTTAATAGTTTGAATTTATCTGCTATTTTATCATCTCCTTTTTTCTCAGCAGTCTATTGTATTTTATTGCAAATCTATGTGCTTCATTTCTTATTTCTTGTATAAATCTTAATGCCTTGTCTTTTTTTGAAAGTCTAATTGGTGTCATATATCCAGGTATATATATTTCTTCAAAATGTTTTGCAATTGAAATTATCGGAATCTTAATATTTAATTTTTCAAGTTCTGCTAGTGCAAAATTAAGTTGTGCACGACCTCCATCAATAATAATCAAGTTAGGCATTTCTATATATTCATTTTTTAGACGGGTGTATCTTCTTTTTACAATTTCTGCTAGTGCTCTAGTATCATCGGTCTCGGTAACAGATCTTATTTTAAAACGACGATAATTGTTTTTATCAGGTTTACCATTTCTAAATTGCACCATTGAACCTACCATATTTGTACCTGATAAATGGCTTATATCAAAACACTCAATTACCGCTGGATTTTCCTGTAAGTGAATTCTTTCTTTAAGTGTTTTAACTTTATCAAGATCCGAAAAAAACATAATTTCGATATTTTTTAAAACAAGTAATAAAAGTTGATGTTTTTCACCCTTAACAGGAATTGTAATTTTTACTTTGTAATTTTTTTTATCAGATAAAAAATGAAAAAGTGAGTTAGATATCGTTTGTGGGATAATAAGTTCTTTTGGAATAGGATTCTCTGAATAATATTGAATTAAAAATTCTTCAAAAAAATCAGAGTTATAATCAAATACAAACTCGTTTTTATTAGTCAGTGTTCCTTTAGATATATTAAAAATCATAAGATAAACGATCTCATCTTTTATCATATAATTAATAATATCTTCATTGTATTTTTTTTCACGCTGCATTTTTTGATTTTTACTGAGATTCTTAAGAGCATTTATTTCCTCACGAATTCTTAATGCCTGCTCAAATTTGTTATTTTTTGAATAACTATTCATTTCTTTTTCAAGATTTTTAATTAGTTCTTGTGATTTACCAGATAACATCATTGTTACTTTCTTTATTTTTTTAAGATACTCTTTTTTAGAAATTTGACCTATGCATGGTGCATCACATAAGTTAATGTGATAACGTAAACAAGGTTTTTTTGGCATTTTTTTACATGTTTTAAGTAGAAATATTTTATTTAAAAAATGTAGTACATAATCCCGTTCATGTGCACTAATAAAAGGTCCATAAAATTTACCTTTCCCTATTTTAGATCTATCAATAATAACCCGTGGATAATCTTCGTTTGTTAAAAGTAAATAAGTATGACTCTTTGCATCTTTTAATCTGATATTATATCTAGGTTGATGTTTTTTTATAAGCGTGTTCTCTAAAATTAATGATTCCACTTCATTGTCTGTTATTAAAAAATCAACTTTTTTTATTTGAGGAATCATTACTTGTTTTTTTACATCTAAATCTTTTTTATTGTTATAAGCCCTAAGTCGGTTTTTTAAATTTTTTGCTTTTCCAACATAAATAATTCTATCTTTTTTATCTTTAAACAAATAGCAACCAGGATTTTTTGGTATGTTTTCTATGCTAAACATATCTCTTTTTTTCCTCTTGATAAAACAGGTTTTAAAATCCGACCTGTAAAAGATTGTGCGCATTCTGAAACATCTTCAGGACTTCCATGTGCAACTATTTTCCCACCCAAATCACCACCTTCTGGTCCAATATCTATAATATAATCTGCTGATTTAATAACTTCAAGATTATGCTCTATTACAACAACAGTATTACCCTTATCAACAAGACTATTTAGAACATCTATTAATTTCTTTACATCATGAAAATGTAAACCTGTAGTTGGTTCATCTAAAAGATATAATGTTTTTCCAGTACTTCTTTTTGCTAATTCTCTTGTTAATTTGATTCTCTGCGCTTCTCCTCCGGATAATGTTGTTGAACTTTGTCCTAGTTTTATATAATTAAGACCTACTTTTGATAAAGTTTCTAGTTTTCTTTTAATACTTGGTATATTTAAAAATAGTACTAATGATTCCTCTACACTCATCTCTAGAACTTCTGCAATATTTTTATTTTTATAGGTTACTTCTAAAGTTTCTTTGTTATATCTTTTTCCTTTACATTCTTCACATTGTATATATATATCTGGTAGAAAATTCATTTCAATTTTTAACAATCCATCACCTTGACATGCCTCACAGCGACCGCCTTTTACATTAAATGAAAACCTACCTGGTTTGTATCCCCTTTTTTTTGCTTCAATTGTTTTAGCAAATATTTTTCTAATTTCATCAAATACTTTTGTATAGGTTGCAGGATTGCTTCGGGGAGTTTTTCCGATTGGACTTTGATCTATTATTATAACTTTGTCTATTAATTCATCAAATTTTATTTCATCGTGGTCTCCAGGAATTTCTTTTGAATTATGTAATTTTTTCATCATTCCTTTGTATAGGATTTCATAGATTAATGTTGATTTACCACTACCTGATAGACCAGTTATTAATGTAAGTAGACCTATTGGTATTTTAACATTTATATTTTTTAGATTATGTTGCCTACAACCATATATATTTATATAACTATTTGGATATCTTCTTTTTTCTGGTGTTTCTATATATAATTCCCCAGATAGATATTTACCAGTAAGAGAAGAAGGATGTTTTTCAATTTCTTGCGGAGTCCCTTGTGCTATAATTTTTCCACCATGTATTCCTGCACCAGGGCCCATATCAACAACATAATCAGCATTACGAATTGTTTCCTCGTCATGCTCAACTACAATTAAGGTATTTCCAAGATCTCTTAAACTACGAAGTGTATCAATTAATTTTTTATTATCACGTTGATGAAGCCCAATACTTGGTTCATCAAGAATATAAAGTACACCCATAAGATTTGAACCAATCTGTGTTGCAAGTCTAATTCTCTGAGCTTCTCCTCCAGATAATGTTCCTGAGCTACGAGAAAGAGTAATATAATTTAAACCAACTTTATCTAAGAAATCAAGACGTTCTTTTATTTCTTTTAATATCTGCCAAGCGATTTCTTCTTGTTTTTTTGAAAGAATCAGTGTCTTAAAAAACACAATACACTCTTTAATAGACATATCAGTAATGTCAGCTATAGATTTATTTGCAATTTTTACTGATAATATTTTTCTCTTCAAACGTTTACCATCACAAGAAGGACAAGGCGTAATTCGCATGAAACGTTCTAAATCTCTACGACGATGTTCAGATTCTGTTTGTTTGAATAACCTTTCTGATTGAGGAATGAGACCTTCCCAAGCCCCATGACCAGACCATTGAGCATCACCACCTCTTGAAACCATATTGAATTTTATCTTTTCATTAGAACCATACATTAAAACATTGTATTGGTCTTCAGCTAAATCTTTGATAGGTGTAAAAATATCAAAACCAAAATGCTTGGCGACTGAACCAAGATATTTTATTCTCCAACCATCCATTACATTTCTATAAAGACTTATTGCACCATCAGCAATACAAAGCTTTTTATCAGGAATTACTAGATCAGGATCAAAATCCATTCTTATACCTAGACCATGGCAGGTTTCACAAGCCCCAAAAGGACTATTAAAAGAAAACATTCGAGGCTGAAGTTCCTCAAATATCATACCGCAAACAGGACAAGCCATTTTTGAAGAATAGACTTTCTCATTTTGTTTTTTATCAACTACAAAAATAAGCCCATCTGATTTATTCAAAGCATTTTCACAAGCCTCAGCAAGCCTTGTTCTATCATTTGTTTTAATTCTGTCAATAACAATTTCAATATCGTGTTTCTTATATCTATCAAGTTTAATATTATCATCTGTACGGTATATTGCTTTGTCAACACGTACTCGAATATATCCTTCTTTGTTTAAATCTTTAAATAGTTGTTCATATGTTCCTTTTTTTTGTAAAATAATTGGAGCTAGTACTAGGACTGTATCTGAGAAATCATGACCTATTCTTTCAGTAATTTTTTGTGGACTTTGCGATAAAATTTTTCTATTGTGGTCTGGACAGTATGGCTCTCCAATCCTTGCAAAAAGTAAACGCAGATAGTCGTAGATTTCAGTAATAGTTCCAACAGTACTTCGTGGATTTTTACTAGTACTTTTTTGTTCAATTGAAATTGCGGGTGATAATCCTTCTATACTATCAACATCAGGTTTATTCATTAGACCTAAAAATTGTCTTGCATATGCTGAGAGTGACTCAACATATCTTCGTTGACCTTCTGCATAAATTGTGTCAAATGCAAGTGTAGATTTTCCACTACCTGAAAGTCCTGTAATTACAATGAATTTGTCTCTAGGGAGTTCTAGATTAATATTTTTTAAATTATGTTCCCTTGCTCCTTTTATTTTTATGTTTTTCAATTTTTTCCCCCTAAGTATAAAATCGGCATTAATTAACTCTTGTTAATTCTTTCTATTGTTTTAGATTTTATTAATCTATTAAAAGAATGATATTCAAATCATTTATTAATAAACTATTATATGGAGTATTAAAAGTACCAATATATTTATTGGTAAATACTTATATTTATTTAAATACTATTTTTGTCCCATATTTTACCATTTTTCTTCTTAAAATAAGTATAAAAAATGGTACATGAGATCTCAGTATTAAAGTATCAGATAAACCGGATAATATATTCATTATATTTTTATGATATAATATATTTATTTTAACTAGTTAATTAAAATATCTTTTGAATTAAATTAGGAGTTTTAGAAAAAAATATTAAAGATATATCCTAAAAAAATGATTTGAGGGACTGTAATAATTGGTAACCATAATGCTGCTTTTTTTCCTATGTTGTGCCAAATTAATCCAATTTCAGTATAATCTGTTGCAACACCTGCCATCAAAAAGGTAAAAGAGTTTCCAAATGCTCCTGTTTTACTATAAATTTCAAATGCTAATGGGGAGCTTCCTTCAGAACATACTTCAATTATTGTAGCAAATATTAGTGTAACAATTAAACCTATTAAACTAGGACCCATATATTCCATAAATAAATGTCCTGGAATGTATGCTCTGGCAAAAGCAGCCATTATCATTCCAATGATTAACCACCACATTACCATTTTTGTAAGAGCCCAGCTTCCTTTAAATGTTCCAAATAAAGCATCTTTAATATTTTTTAATGAGAATTGGAATTCTGTTAACCTTTTTTTAATATCCTTTATAATTGAAAAATCTTCAAGTGTTGATTTATCCTCACCTTTTTCACAAAGCCTGCATTCAATTAATCCTTTTTTTTCAAATGCTTGGTAAATTAATCCAGTTATTGTCGCGATGATTAATGCTGATATAATAATGAATAATGCTTTTAAACCAAAAAATCCCATGAGTAGTAAAGTTATTGGTAAATTTGCCCATGGTGATGCTAAAAGAAATGCAATTACTGATGATGTATTTGCTCCTTTTTTATAAAGTTCGATACTAATTGCAAGTATTCCATGTGAGCAAGCACTCATCAGAAATCCGAATATAATAGAATAAATTATTGTACGCTTCCTATGTCTTGATAGATATTTTTCAATGTATTTTCTTGGAATAAAATAATCTATTATTCCACCTATTAGAAATCCAATTAATATTGCCCACCAAATCAATACTAAATATTCAATAAATGCATTAAAAAAGTATCTATGTGGTTCAAAAATATAAGTAATTATTAGTAGGACTATAGTTAATATTGTAAATATATATAATTTTTCCTTGTACCAAGGTGTTCCAGGTTTTATATTACAGCTTGGACAGTATGTTTTTTCTTTTGGAATGTTATGTTCTTGTTCATATTTTTTGATACAATGTTCACTGCAAAATAGATGTCCATGCGCGGGTATTGTGCCTTTCATTCCACATATTGGATCTATTTTGTCCATAATTGGATGAATAGTTAATACAAGATTAAATTAATAATTTTGGGTGTAATATTTTTTGTTTGATTGATGGGCATTAAAGTACTTTAAGTATATTTAATAGTATATATATTAAAAATTCTATTTAGATATATAAAAAGGTATACTAAGAATAATAAAATATATGGCCTAAAAAAAATAATAAATATTGAGATTATTAGTAAGTATGCTTAATATTATAAAACTATATAGATAGAATACTGGAAAAATTTGGAAAATACTAGAAGATCATGACCACTTAAAACAAATACAATAATCAAGAATAAAGGTCTTACTCAACAAGATTCTTATGTTGCAGTGGGTTGGCTTGTGAAAGAAAATAAAGTGTGGTTCAGCGAAGATACATATGAACTAAAACCAACTAATTATGATAATTACAAAAGGGATAATGAAGGGAAAATATATCGTATATTAAACACTTATAATGAGATAGATGCAGCATATATACCAAAGCTAGCTGTAGTAACAGAAAAGACACATTTTATTCTACAAGTTGATTTGTAAGAGAAAGAAAAATTTTAACTAAGAAATTCAAACCAAAAAAGCTTAAACAAAATATCAACTAAAATAATAAAATTAAGTCTACTAAAATTATTAGTTTCGACAATATTCTATTATTTTCTTTTCTAAATTTTTAATATATTAATCAATAAAATAAGCATTTTGTTAATAATTGATAACATAAAAATCGTCAATAGTCTATAAAGATTAAGGCAAAATTTTTATATACATATTATATGTTAAAATAGGGAGCTGATAAGCAATTTGTTTTTATGAAGTCTCCTCACCGGGCTTCTCTTGAAAATAATTGCTTACCTAACTCCTTTAATCTTTTGAAACTTGTTTATTATTATTAAAAATGATTTTCTGCTCAATAGACATAAACCATGAATATAGACCTTCAACAGTTTTAGTTGTTGCTTTTGTAGCAAATAATTCTCTATAATACAAATTACATTTGACACGACCTTCAAGATTTCTCTCGATTGTATGGCAAATATAACCACCTTTTCTATCCCAGTCTGTTAGTAAAATTATTTCTTTGTATTTATTAGCTATTTTATCACAAAAATCAATAATTGATAAACCAGAATTTACAGTTATAATTTCACCGATGATACCAAGTTTTTTAAGTGAAAAAACATCTTTATCACCCTCAACAACAATAGGTATTTTTTTATTTTCTTCAATAAGTTCAAATAGTCCTTTTTCAATCTCTTGAAAATTTTTTTTATAATCCATTAAGTGATTCCCTCAATTTATTCGATACAAAGTCAGTTGTTACACCTTTAAGAACAATTGTTTTCTTGGAATTTTTAGCACCAGTTAAAATAAAAACATCATTTACTGATTTTTTAAAAAATTTAGCAACTGTTTTTATAACTTCATTATTCGCTCTGTTTTCAAATGCTGGTGATTTAACCTTTATTTCTATACATTTACGCCATTCATTAATCCCCGCAGGGAAGATAGTATATAAAGTATCCGTTGTAACAAAAAGATTTAAAATCGCACCATCATGGTGTTTTTTAACAATCTCCTTTAATTTCCCCATTCCAATTGATATTTCTAATATTTTGTTTATTTAAATAATTATGCTAAATTAATTATCAAGATAAAAAAAGAAAAAAATTTTAGAAATTTTATACATTAACAACAGATAATGCTTCTATCGCTGTATTTAAAGCTTCACTTGGTCTCATTGCTTTTGAAGCTTTTTCAAAGTTAGTTTTGTAGTAACCACCTAAATCGACTGGTTTTCCTTGTGCAGCGAGTAGTTCTTTGTTGATTTTATCTTCATTATCTGTAAGATCTCGTGCAAGCTTTAAAAATTTCTGCTGAAGCTCTGGATCCTTTGTTTGCTCAGCTAATGCTTGAGCCCAATACATAGTTAGATAGAAATGACTACCTCTGTTGTCGATTTCGTTTACTACCCTCGAAGGTGACTTATTGTTAAGTAAAAATTTGGCTGTTGCATCGTTTAATGCATCGGCTAAAATTTTTGCTTTTGGATTATTTGTTGTTTTGCTTAAATGTTCAAGAGATACAGCAAGTGCTAAAAATTCACCAAGTGAATCCCACCGTAGATGTCCTTCTTGTATAAATTGTTGAACATGTTTCGGTGCAGATCCGCCTGCTCCTGTTTCATATAATCCACCACCATTCATGAGAGGAACGATTGAATACATTTTTGCACTTGTTCCAACTTCAAGAATAGGAAATAAGTCTGTGAGATAGTCACGAAGAACGTTCCCAGTTACTGAAATTGTATTTTGTCCTTTTGCCATACGTTCTACTGAAAATTTTGTAGCCTCAACAGGTGACATGATATGAATTTCAAGTCCACTTGTATCATGATTTTTTAAATATAAATTTACCTTTTTGATAAGTTCTGCATCATGTGCTCTTTCTTTATTTAGCCAGAATACTGCTGGAAAACCTGTTTCTTTCGCTCTGTTAACACCGAGCTTTACCCAATCTTGTATTGGTAGATCTTTTACTTGACATGCACGCCATATATCACCTTGCTCGACATTATGCTCAAGTAGTGTTTGACCATTTGCCGCAATAATTCGAACTTTTCCATTTGCAGGAATTTCAAAGGTTTTGTCATGAGATCCATATTCCTCTGCTTTCTGTGCCATAAGACCTACATTTTGAACAGTTCCCATTGTTGTGGGATTAAAAGCTCCATTTTTTTTACAAAAATCTATTACTTTTTGGTATACACCTGCATAACTGTTATCAGGAATTACAAATTTTGTATCGTGAAGTTTTCCGTCCCAACCCCACATTTGACCTGAATTTCTTATTGCAGCAGGCATTGAGGCATCAATGATTGTATCACTCGGGACATGAAGGTTTGTAATTCCCTTGTCAGAGTTTACCATTGCAAGGCTAGGTCTTTTTTCATAAGTTGCCTTGATTTCTGCTTCAATTTCTACTCTTTTATCATCGGGTAAACTCTGGATTTTTGCATAAAGATCACCTAGTCCATTGTTAGGACTAATACCAAGCTCCTTAAACACGGATGCATGTTTTTCAAAGACTTCCTTGAAAAAAACAGAGACTACATGACCAAAGATTATGGGATCTGACACTTTCATCATTGTTGCTTTCAAATGTACAGAGAATAATACACCGTTTTCTTTTGCATCTTCTATTTGATCTTCAAGAAAAGCTCGTAAAGCTTTCTTACTAAAAACCGTTGCATCAATTATTTCTCCATCTATTAATGGAAGTTTTTCTTTAAGAACAGTTATATTTCCATCTTGCCCGATAAATTCAATTTTTGAATCTCCTACAGTTGCTTTTGTAATTGTTGTTGATTTTTCATTTGAACATAGATCTCCACTTTTCATATGTGCTACATGTGATTTTGAATCTGGTGTCCATTTACCCATTGGATGAGGGTTTTGTTTTGCATAGGCTTTTACTGGACCTGGAACTCTTCGATCTGAGTTTCCTTCTCTTAATACAGGATTAACAGCGCTTCCTTTAATCTTATCGAATATTGCTTTGATTTTTTTCTCTTCTTCATTTTTAGGATCTTCAGGGTAATTTGGTATATTATACCCATGTTCCTGTAGTTCTTTAATTGCTGCTTTTAATTGTGGTATTGATGCACTAATGCAGGGTAATTTGATTACGTTTGCTTCAGGTTTTTTTACTAGTTCACCTAAATATGCTAAATCATTTGGTTGTCTTTGTTCTTCGGTTAAATATTCCGAGAAGTTAGCTATGATTCTTCCGGCAAGTGAGATATCTCTTGTTTCAATGATAACTCCTGCTGCTTCTGTAAAAGCCTTTATAATAGGAAGAAAAGAGTAGGTTGCTAAGGCAGGTGCCTCATCAACTTTTGTGTATATTATCTTCCCTTCGTTACTCATTACTATTCCTCCATTATTTAATTTTCTCTGGTTTATCTGGCATCATGTATTCAATATCATCCCATGGATGTCTATATAATCTGGATTTCAAACGTTTCTGATCCATTATGTGACCCATAAAACCGATACTTCGGCCAAGTACAAAGAATGCATTAAGGATTCCAAGATCTACAAATTCACGGACTTCTTCACGAGTATATCCAATTCCACGTAACATGTCACAACATAATACACCGATACAACCATCGACGTTTAGAATTAGGTTGTTTCTTTTTGCAGTTGTTAGTTTTTCCACTTGTAATGCATAGTCAAGTGTCTCTGTTATTGGAAAATTCTTCTTTGCAAAATCTACCATTATTGTTACTCGAACATCTGGGTTTGTAACCGATTTGATTCTATGTCCAATACCTTGAATGTTGACATTTTTATTTTTCATATCTCTAACCATGAAGCTTGGCTCTTCACCTGAATACAAGTATTTTGTGAAATGATCTGCACTTCCTTGAACTGCTCCACCGAAGCGAGGCCCTATTGTTAGAAGCCCGCTCACAAGTGACGATATTAGATCTTTTCCTGCTCTTGATGCAATAATGCTATTATGTGCACCTGAAACTGCTGGTCCATGATCTGCTGTGAGTAATACTACTCTTTCAATAAATTCTCGTGCCCACATTGGTAGATCTTTTTTGAACCATAATAGTCCAATGACTCCACCAAGTCCCCATTTTTCTTCAAAGATTTTACTGATTTTCACACCACAATATCTTAGTTCTTCACCACGATCATCTGAAATTGTTGAAATGAAGTTGGCAGGTCTTCTTATAACACCTTGTTTTAACGCTACAGCATAATCAAGCGGTATAGTTGGTGGTTCTACCTCGGGTATAGGTTTGTGTTTTCCGCTTTTAACAAGTTTTGTATATGCCTTTTTTATTTGTTGATCAAAGTCATCAAAACTAGTTGGAACGTATGCACCAGCATCTTTGAGTGCTTTGTTTTTGGCATCAGCTGTTTCCTTATCTGCACCAGCTCGTGCACCAGCATGACCAAATTGAACTTCTGCTGGAAATACCTTTGAACATGTTCCAATACACCATGCAACTACTGGCTTTTTTATGCGTCCTTTTTTCATTGCTTCGACTACTTCGTACTCATCTGTTCCACCTACTTCACCAAGTAGAACTATCATTTTGATATCTGGATTTACTTCGTATCTCATTATATGTTGTATAAATGTTGAACCAGGATATCTGTCTCCACCAATTGCAACTCCCTCGTAAACTCCATCTGTGTTCATTGCAATAATATTGTTTAGTTCGTTTGAGAGTCCACCTGATTTTGAAACATATGCAACACTACCCTGTCTGTGTAGTTTTGATGCAACAATGTTGTCAAGCATGCCTGCGGTATTTCCAATTCTAAACCCGCCTGCTGCAATTCCACCGACGGTTGCAGGACCAATTATCCATTTGTTTTTTTCATTTGCAATTTTTATTAACTCTTTGGTTCTTTGTTCAGGAACTCCCTCCGCAATTATTGCAACTGAACGAATATTTTTACTTTCAAGTGCTTCTTTACTTGTTGGATACGCTGATCGGAAACTTGCAAAGTTTACCATAAAATCTGCTTCTGGATGAATTTTTGTTGCTTCTGCTAGTGTTTTATACATTGGTATAAGAATTTCTTTTGTACCCCAGAAACACTTATGCATTCCATCCCGAGTTGGATTTACTATTGCTACAACCGAGGGATCTTCACGACGACATATATAATCAAAATCAAGCATACGTTGAATTGCTCTTTGCTGGTATCCGAAAACAATTGCTTTTGTGTTTTTATCCATTATAATATAATCTTTCTTTTTTGTCTTTGATTTAGATTTTGTTTTATTTTTTATCACAGTAATCACCTCCATTATTTGCCCCCCAATGCCATATTAACAATACGTGTCATATGCGTCTCGGGACCATATACATCAATTGGAATTCCTAATTCTTTTCCAAGTTCTTTCATAATGCGAAGACCTTCCTGATAGTTAGGTCCTCCTCGTCGTACATATATTTTCACATTTGTATCCTTAAGTTTCTTTTTATAATCCCGTAGTGCCATAGTAATGCCTGTAAATGTCTTTGCAACATCAGTAAAGTTTGCAATACCACCACCAACTAGTAAGAACTTTGGTCGTCCTTTTGGATCTTTCTCACGAGTCATTAAATCAAGAATAGTTTTTGCATATTCATATGTAAGATCCGTTGTCGGATTACCACTGTATTCACCATAATTTGCTAGTTCATCTCTGTAGCCTAAATCAACGATAGTATCAGTATAAATTACACTACCTCCACCACCTGCGACCATGGTCCAAACGCGACCTTTGGGATTTAGAACGGTGAGTTTGAGTGATGCACCACTTTTTTCATCCATTGTCTTGACATATTGTTCTTCCTTGGATAGTTTTCGTCCGAATGGTGCTGGAAATGTAAGATCTCCCCATTTTTCACTACTTTCAAAATGACCTGTATCATCAAGCCTTGCAACAAGGTCAAGTGGTATAATGTTTTTTCCAGTTACAACAAATGGATTTATTTCAAGATATGCATAGTTAAGTTCTCTGTAGAATTTGTAAAGTCCTTTAATGAATTCTGCAAACATTTTCTTATTTTGCTTCGATGTGTCTTTTGGAAGCTTGTTTTCGATATTAATTTTTTCAATGTCTTGATTAACGTTGACTTGGATTTCTGCAACTGTTTTCCAGACTGATTCGATATCTACTCCTCCGTGGTTCGAGAAGTATATTGTATCGCCTTCACGGTTGCTTTTTATTGCAACATAAAATTCTCCTTCATGAGGTATAAAAGGTTCGATGATAAAATGAGTCAATATTCCTGTTACTTTTCCGATTTTTGTTTCTTTGTTCATGTATTCTTTGATCCATTTTTTAGCTTCGGCAAAATTTACATTTGCTTTAATTAATCCATGTTTTCCACGTTTACCAAAAAGCTGATCAGGTTTTACCACTAGCTTTTCTTCTTTTAACCATTTATATTTTTTTGGAAGATCATCAAGTTTTGTTTTTGGATCTACCAAAACAATTTTTCCAGGGAAATTAAAATCTTTACCGAAATACTCTTTCCAGTATTTAGCAAGCATTTTCTTCCCATCATATTCTCTAATTCCTCTTTGTGCCATAATTTTTTCCCTCAATTTTTTTTATTTGGATTTCTCTCTCATATATGCAAGAGTACCTCCTGCAAGAATTATTTCACGTTGTCTATCTGAGAGATTATATTCTACTTCAAATTCAGTTCCTTTAGTTTTATTTTTTACCTTTAAAACTCCACCATCTTTAATTGTGTTTATTACATCAGGTATTTCTATGTCATCCCCCTGATCGATTTTGTTATAATCAATTTCGTTTTTAAAAGTCAAAGGTATTATTCCAAAATTTATCAAGTTAGCAGTATGAATTCTTTCAAATGATTTTGCTATGACCGCTTTTGTCCCCATATACATTGGACAAAGTGCTGCATGCTCACGAGATGAACCCTGTCCATAACTTAATCCTGCAACAAAAATGTTGTGTTTACCACTATCTCTTATCTTTTTTGCCCTTTCATAAAATTTATCATCTATTACCTCAAATAAAAATTCTGAATATTTTGGGACATTAGATCTATATTTCATCTTACTTCCTGCAGGAATTATATGGTCTGTTGTAATTTGATCTTCTACTTTTATTGTGACTTCTCCAGTTATTTTGTCAGGCATTGGTAAACTATCGGGTGGATTACCAATATTTGGTCCCCGATAGATCTTTATTTTTTCTCCATTTTTTGGGGGATAAATAAACATAGTATCATCAATATAAAATTTATCTGGCATTTCTACTTCTGGATATGTAATTCCTATTTTTTCTAAATCTCTAGGATCAGTCATTTTACCAGTTATAACTGCAGCCGCCGCAGTTTCTGGACTTACTAGATAAACATTTGCACTTTTTGTACCAGATCTCCCTAAAAAATTTCTATTACTTGTTCGAAGAGATATTGCTTCAGTTTTTGGAGATTGACTATTTCCGATACAAAAACCACATGCAGATTCGGCAATGCGGGCGCCGGCCGAAATCATATTTGTTAGACCACCATCTTTTTCAATATTTTGAAGTACTTGTCTTGAACCAGGTGCAATAACAAAGCTAACATTGGTATTTGTAACCTTACCATCTAGAATTTTTGCTACTCTCATAAGATCTCTGTATGAAGAGTTAGTGCAACTTCCAAGACAAACCTGATCCACTTCTATTCCTTCAAGTTCTTTTACTTTTTTTATATTTCCAGGACTATGTGGTGTAGATGCTAATGGTTCAAGTTCACTAAGATTAATTTCAACTATTTTATCGTAAATAGCATCCTCATCAGCTTTAATTTCAATCCAATCTTTTTCTCTTCCTTGTGCTTTTAAAAATTCTTTTGTTATCTCATCGCTTGGAAAAACACTTGTTGTAACACCGCATTCTGCACCCATGTTTGTAATTGTTGCTCGCTCTGGTACAGATAGTGTTTTAACCCCAGATCCTGAATATTCAAATACTGTTCCAACGTTTCCTTTTGTTGTAAATATTTCAAGTACCTTTAAAATTAAATCTTTTGCGGACACCCAGGGTTTAAGTTTACCTGTTAAATTTATTTTTGTTATTTTAGGATAGATCATATAAAATGGTCCACCAGCCATTGCAACTGCTACATCAAGACCACCTGCACCTATTGCAATCATGCCAATTCCCCCGCCAGTTGGTGTGTGCGAATCAGAACCAAGAAGCGTTTTACCAGGTTTACCAAATCGCTCTAGATGTACTTGGTGGCATATTCCATTTCCTCCGCGTGAATATATAATTCCATATTTTGCAGCTACACTTTGTAAGTATTTATGGTCATCAGCGTTTTCAAAGCCAATTTGTACAGTATTATGATCAACATAGCTAACTGATAACTCTGTTTTAACTTTTGAAACATTCATCGCTTCAAATTGAAGATATGCCATCGTACCTGTTGCGTCTTGAGTAAGGGTTTGATCTATTTTTATACCTACTTCTTTACCTCTTTCAGCTTTTCCTTTTATTATATGTTTATTTAACATTTTTTCAGTTATTGTAAGTCCCATAATTCACCGCCCCATAATTTTGATTTCTTTCGGAGAATGATAAATTATTTAATAAATTTTTGTATTTAATTTTAAAAGTACAGGATAAAAATAAAATAAAAATAAAAACTATAATTTTTTAATTTGCTATAAAAATTACTATAAAACTTAATATACTATTGTTTTAAACATTATAGTTTTTTGGTTTAAATATTATAATTCGAAAAAATAAAATTCAATTTTTTTATCTAACTACATACAAACTTAAAAAAATTAATATATCCAATTGAAAATATATTAATGCTTAACAATAAATTTTGTTATTATATTGATTAGTAATATGGAGAAAATATACATAAAATACTTATACTAAAATAGTATTCGAGCAACGCATTTAAGGTTTATTTTATCCTTAATTTAAGCCTATGAAAAATGGAAGGGGGACACTTAAAAATAAATTGGGAGTGACAATATATGCCTGAAGAGGAGATAATCCAAGTTTATAAGCCTGACCCTGACTTTAGCTATAAAGCATACATTAAAAATATGCATGAATATAAAAATATGTATGAAGAGTCCATAAAAGATCCTGATAATTTTTGGAGTAAGCTTGCTACAGAACATGTATCCTGGTATAAAAAATGGAATAAAGTACAGGAATATGATTTTAAAAAAGGGAATATAAAATGGTTTGATGGTGCAAAACTAAATGTTTCTTATAATTGCCTTGATCGTCATGTTGAAAATGGTCACGGTGATGATATCGCAATTATTTGGGAAGGAAATGAACCGACTCTAGAAAAGAAATTTACATATAAACAACTTCTTGATGAAGTTCAAAAATTTACCAATGTATTAGAATCTAAGGGAGTAAAAAAAGGGGATCGTGTTTGTATTTATTTACAAATGTTACCTGAACTTGTAATTTCAATGCTTGCTTGTACTCGTATCGGTGCTATTCATTCTATTGTTTTTGGAGGTTTTTCAGCTGAATCACTACGTGATAGAATAAATGATTCAAGTTGTAAAATTTTAATTACTCAGGATCAAGGTTTTCGTGGTGGTAAACCACTACCTATGAAACAAGTAGCTGATAAAGCCTTACAAAGCTGTCCTTCTATTGAATCAGTAATTGTTGTAAAACGTATTGGAGAAAATGTTGATTGGTTTGATAAAGACTACTGGTGGCATGAAGAAATGAAAAAAGTAGAGCCAATTTGTCCTCCAGAAAAAATGGATTCAGAAGACCCTTTATTTATTTTATATACATCTGGCTCAACTGGTAAACCTAAAGGTGTATTACATACAACAGGTGGATACCTTGTTTTCGTATCTGTAACTCATAAATATATTTTTGACTATCATCCGGGAGATATATACTGGTGTACAGCCGATATAGGCTGGGTTACAGGACATTCGTATATAGTTTATGGACCGTTATGTAACAAAGCAACAACTATTATTTTTGAGGGAGTTCCAAACTATCCTGATTGGGGTCGTTTCTGGGCTATCTGTGAAAAATATAAAGTAAACATATTTTACACTGCACCTACAGCTCTTCGTGCACTTATGAAAGAAGGAGATGAATGGGTTAAAAAATATAATCTCAATTCGCTTAAACTACTTGGTAGTGTTGGTGAGCCAATAAAATTACAAGAATGGAAATGGTATTACAACCTTGTAGGTGGTGGACGTTGTCCAATAGTTGATACTTGGTGGCAAACTGAAACCGGCGGTATCCTTATCACACCAATCCCGGGTGCGACACCACTTAAGCCGGGTAGTGCATCTTTTCCCTTTTTTGGTGTTGAACCCGCTTTACTTGATGATAAAGGAAAGGAATTAATAGGAAATGATGTTTCTGGCAATCTTGTAATCAAATCAGCATGGCCTGGTATAATGAGAACTGTTTACGGTGATCATGAACGTTTTAGAAAAACTTATTTTTCAATTTATCCTGGTTACTTTTTCACTGGTGATGGTTGTCTAAGAGATGAAGACGGTTATTACTGGATAACTGGTCGAGTTGATGATGTTATTAATGTTTCAGGTCATCGTATTGGCACTGCTGAAATTGAAGGGGCAATTGGTAAACATTCAAAAGTAGCAGAAGCTGCAGTTGTTGGTTTCCCTCATGAAATAAAAGGTCAGGGAATCTATGCTTATGTAACTTTAAAAACTGGTGAGAAATTTGATCAAAATCTAACGAAAGAGCTTATTGGTATGGTTAGACAAGAAATAGGACCTATTGCAACTCCAGATAAAATTCAATATACTGATGGACTTCCAAAAACTCGATCCGGTAAAATTATGAGGCGTATTCTACGAAAAATTGCAGATGGAAATGTTAGTCAAATTGGTGACACTAGTACATTAGCTGATCCAAGTATTGTAGATTCACTTGTAAAAAATAGGCAGTAAATTCTTCTATCTAAAAATCCTATTTTAATACAAAAAATCTTTTCTATACTAATTGATACCATTGTGATTATAACAATGAAAAAATTTCTAAGATCAATTTATACAAACCATATTAAAATTATTTTAAGAGGTGATAAAAATTACGTTAGACTATAATGAAGTTACAATTGTAATAAAAGATTTCATTCAATCATATTTTGAAAACTCTGGTTGTAAAGGGGTAGTGATTGGTCTCTCAGGTGGTGTTGATTCTGCAATAACAGCAATTCTTTGTAGAAGAGTTTTAGGTAAAAATAAAACTTATTGTCTTTTTATACCTGATGATACAACCCCTGAAATTGATATTAAACATCAGAAAATTCTTATTGAAAAATATGATTTGTCATGTAAAACAAAAAATATAACAGAAATAATAAAAAATATGACAAAAACTTGTATTATTAAACCAGAAAAAATTGCACTCGCAAATATGAAAGCCCGAATCCGTATGATTCTCTTATACGAATATGCAAATATGACAAATTCATTAGTTTGTGGGACTTGTAACAAATCTGAATTATTAATTGGTTATTTTACAAAGTATGGTGATGGGGCTGCAGATATAGTGCCAATAGGGGATTTATATAAAACCCAGATTTTTCAACTAGCAGAATTTTTAAAAATACCAAGGGCAATAATTTACAAAACACCAACTGCCGGCTTAATTAAAGATCAAACTGATGAAAAAGAACTTGGTTTTAAATATGAAATTCTTGATAAGGTCCTCATTGGTATAGAACAAAAGCAAACTATTTCTGATATTGCAAAAAATACTAGTTTAAAAAGATCTGATGTCGAAAAGATTAAATTCATGTGTATTAAAACTCAACATAAAAGATGCAATCCTTTAATTCCTAAAATTAGTGGAAAAACTCCTGGTTTTGATTGGCGTTCACCAATTCAAGAAGGATAGATATACTTTAATATATATATAATAATATCCCAAATAATATACTATTTAATATATTTGAAACTCTTAATGGAACTTCAATATTACGAAATTTTGAGTGATATTCAACCTTAACATTTTCTTCCAACCAGACATCTCCATTAATTACGGATATATTTCTATAATTACAATCTGGATAACTTTTATCATCTACTTTATTTGCTTTTGATTGAACAAAAAGTGTAGTATAATTAGAAGCATTTATTGGATAATCAGAATATCTATTTTCATTACTGTCAAAAACTCTAGAATAATGAGTATGACCTGTCAACACAAGATCAACATCATTTTTCTCACAAAGTTCAATAAAAACTTCTCTATTATTTAATAATATATTAGACATTTCACCATCACTTTTTCTATCATTTATTGCTGGGTGATGCATTAAAACAATTTTATAATCTGAGCTACAATTATTCAATTTTTCTTTTAACCATTTTATATCTGCATTTTCTAAACCACGCGCAAAAACATCTAACCAATATTTAGGTTTTTTAAAATAGTGCGGTCCTGAATCTAAGAAAAACAAAGTCATATCTTCATAAGTTATAATATATTTTCTTTCATTGGTTATATAACTTTGATAATTATCTAAATTCCAATTAAAATAATAATCATGATTACCCGGTGTAAAATAAACAGGAATTAAACAATCTGAATCTATGTAATATTGATTACTTTCTTTAAAAAAACAACTTACTAAAGTCTCATAATTAGAAGAACCAGATTCGCCACTACCCCATTCTACAAGATCTCCAGTAATAATTAAAAATGCTGGTTTATTCTCAAATGAATTAATTTCACTTAAAACTTTTATAAAACGATCTTTACTATATCCATTATAAATATTACCAAATGATTCAGTCATAATATGAATATCAGTCATATGAATAAAATAAAAATCAGAATTCTCCTTTTTATCAATATTATTATAATTAATATGTAAGCTATTTACATTATAACTAGAAATGAATAATAAACAAATAAAAAAAATTGTTATATAACTAGAATTCTTCTCACTCATATATTAATAAGAGTAAAATATAGTATTTATATATTTCTTTTAGCTTAAAATTAATTTTTCTCCTGTAATCTTTTCATACGCTTCCTTATATTTAAGTTGGGTCTCAGTAATTACTTCAGCGGGTAAATGAGGAGGATCGCTATTTTTATCCCAATCAGTACTATTTAAATAATCACGAACATACTGTTTATCAAAACTAAGTTGACTTTTACCTGGTTCATATAAATCAGCCGGCCAAAAACGAGAACTATCAGGCGTTAATACTTCATCAACAACTATTATCTGATCACCAATTTTACCAAACTCAAACTTAGTATCAGCGATAATAATACCTTTTTTTAAAGAATATTCTGATCCTTTGTTGTATAATTTAAGAGAAAATTCCTTTAGTTTTTCGGCATCATTTTTTCCTATTAGTTTTTTCATTTCATCAAAGGATATATTAATATCATGACCAGTATCTGCTTTTGTACTAGGTGTAAAAAGCGGCGCTTCAAATTTATCAGATTCTTTTAAACCTGTAGGTAATTTTATACCACAAACAGTTCTATCTTTTTGATAACTTTTCCATGCAGAACCAGAAAGATAGCCACGAACTATACACTCGATAGGAAAAACATTTGCTTTTTTAACAATCATACTTCTACCATTTAGAATATTTGCATATGATTTAATCTTTTCAGGGAAATCCTCAACATCTGTACTGATTACATGACTAGGAATTGTATTTTTAAAGTAATCAAACCAGAATTTAGAAATCTGGGTAAGATATATCCCTTTTTTTGGAATTGGTTCATGAAGAATAAAATCAAAAGCACTGATTCTATCGGTTACAATTAATAGTAATTTATCACCTAGATCATATACATCTCTTACCTTTCCTTTTTTAAAAGCTTTTAAAGGTAACTCCGTTTTAATTACAGCAGTCATTTTTTTCTCCATTAAATTATAATATTTTTGCCCCTTTTTTGATAGGTTTGTCTGATATGACATCAGATTTTTCAGAATGTAATATATTTTTATTATAAGTAGCTTTTCCAGACTCATCTACTATAAGTTTGATTTTCTTAAAATCTTCAAATTCTAAAATATTTGCAGGTTTTCTAACTACACCATCAACATATATTTCAGATCCCGGGGTAGACTCTCCTGGGTAAAGTAGAGATACAACACCTTCACCATCTTCTGCAGCGAGCAGCATACCATTTGATGTAACACCACGAATATTTGCTGATTTAAGATTTACTACAACAACAATATTTTTACCATTAATTTCACTTTTAGAATAATGTGGTTTCATACCTGCGACAATTATTCTTTTTCCAAGTTCACCTAGATCAATATGTAGAATGAAAAGTTTATCTGCTTTAGGGTGATCTTTTACTCCGATTACTTTTGCAACACGAAGATCAACTTTTGAAAAAGGATCATCCTTGGTCATTATGATATCTTTTATATCAAGTTTTTTAAACAAGGGTTGAGGTCTTTGTAACTCAAAATCAATCTGTAAATCATCAAATGCACTATCCCAGTTTTTATTATGAATAGATCCTTCCTCACCCAGTAAATGCCATATCTTATCAGATGAAAAAGGTAAATAAGGTGCCATAAAAATAGATAAGGCTTTAACAATTTTGAGACATATATATAGAGTATTACCACATACTTGTTTATCAGTTTTAACTAGTAACCAGGGTTTCTTGTGATCAAAATAAAAATTACCAAATTGAGCAAGAGACATTGCAGCACGAAGTCCTTTTTTAAATTCAAAGTTATCGAGGGATGTAGATATTTCTTTTGATATTTGTTTTATTTTATCAAAAGCTTCTTTATCAAAATTATTAAGAGTACCAGGCTTAGGAATTTTACCAAAATTCTTTTCTGTAAAAGTTATCACTCTATGAACAAAATTACCATATGCTCCAACAAGTTCATCATTGATTTTTGCTACAAAATCATCCCAAAGCCAATCTGTATCTTTATTTTCAGGCATGTTTATAGAAAGATAATACCTAATTGCATCAACATCAAAATTATTTAAAATATCAGGAACCCATATAGCGATACCACGACTTTTAGAAAACTGCTCGCCTTTAAATCTTAAATATTCGTTTGCAGGTATATTATAAGCAAGATTCAGCTCATCATTATATCCCATTAGAATAGCTGGCCAAATAAGGGTGTGAAATGGAATATTATCTTTTGCTAGAAAATAATAATGTAAAACTTTTGGATCTTTCCACCATTTTTCCCAATAATCTGTTTTAAGTTGTTTTTCAGCCCATTCAATACTCGCAGAAAGATAACCAATTACAGCATCAAACCAAACATAAATACGTTTATCATCAAAACCTTCTATTGGAACTTTTATTCCCCACTCCATATCTCTAGTAATTGCTCTATCCTGTAGCCCGTTTTCAAGCCAATTCTTCGTGAATTTTAAAACACTTGATTTCCAGTGTTCTTTATCTTTCAACCAAATTAAAAGTCTATCTTCAAATTTAGAAAGAGCAAAAAACAAATGATCGGTATATTTAATCACAGGGATATTCCCACAAATTTTACAGTAAATATTTAATAAATCTTCTGGATCTAGAAGTTTCCCACATTCATCGCATTGATCACCACGAGCATTTTTACTGCCACAGTTTGGGCATTTACCTACAATATATCGATCTGGTAAAAACTTATTACAATGATTACAATAAAAAGCTTTAATTCTTTTTTTGTAGATGTATCCTTTCTTATATAATGTTAGAAAAATATCTTGAACTATTTTTTCATGATTTTTTGTAGTAGTTCTGGTAAAAAGATTAAATGAAATACCCATTTCTTTCATATTATTTGCATGCTCTGTATGATATCGATCAACTATATTCTGAGGTGATGTTTTTTCTTTATCTGCTGTGATAGTAATTGGAGTCCCATGTTCATCACTGCCCGATACCATTAAAACGTCTCTATCTTTCATCCGTGAATATCTTGCAAAGATATCTGCTGGAAGATAACAACCTGCAATATGACCAAGATGTAGAGAACCATTCGAATAAGGCCATGCAACTCCTATATAGATTTTTTTCTTCATGCGATTTCTCAATGCCATATATAAGCACAACATTTAAATATGGTGCATGACTAATAAATAAATGTCAAATAAATATAATTGAAAAATAACACCTTAAAAGGTGCATTAATCAATTGAGATTAATTTGTATTTAACCGCTTAACTAATATTTCATAATAAAAATAATGCATAACAAACTAGGAATGGTAAAAAAAATCCACCTATTATTTGCTAAAGAGCGTATAAAGGTGCTATTTTTCAGAAAAAATTAAAAAATAAATTAAAAGGTGATAATTAATGGTTATTGATCCAGCAACAACAAAATATTTAATTAAAGCTCATATAAAAGCTGATGGAATAATTGAAAAATCCGATGTAGTAGGAGCAATATTTGGTCAAACTGAAGGTCTTTTAGGTGATGAATTAGATCTTCGTGAACTTCAACGTTCAGCTCGTGTGGGAAGAATAGAAGTTGAACTAGAATCAAAAAATGGTAAAAGCGAAGGGGAGATTACTCTACCAACATCTCTTGATAAAGTAGAAACAGTAATTCTTGCTGCAGCCTTTGAGAGCATTGACAGAGTTGGTCCCTGTAAAGCAACTATTAAAACAGAGCATGTTGAAGATGTGAGAGTGGTAAGAAGAAAACAAGTAGTAGAACGGGCAAAAGAACTATTAAACAAAGTAATTGAGGAAGGAAAAACTGAAGGAGAAAGTATCGCAGATAATGTCCGACAATCAGTTCAAATTGAAGAAATAACACACTTTGGTTCTGATCATTGTCCAGCAGGACCAAACATTGATAAAAGTGATGCAATAATAATTGTTGAAGGAAGAAGAGATGTATTAAATCTTTTAAAATATGGTATTAAAAATGTAATCGCAGTGGGTGGAACAAACATACCAAAAACAGTGATAGAACTTACCAAAGAACGAATTACTACAGCTTTTGTAGATGGAGATCGTGGAGGAGAACTGATTCTAAAAGAACTATTGCAAACATCCGATGTTGATTTTGTATCTCGTGCACCACAAACTCGTGAAGTTGAGGAAATACCTCAAAAACTAATAATGAAAGCTTTGAAAAACAAAATTCCTGCTGAACAATATGCAGAAATGTATGATATTAAAATCGAGAAAAAAGAAAAAGTTAGCCTTCCTATCAAAACCCAACCTGTTTCTCCTAAAAAAGAAAAAAAGGAAGAAAGACCGCTTAAAGCTATATCAAAAGGTGAAGAAAAAAGAAAAGAACAAGATGAAGAAATAAAAAAAGTAACATCTGAAAAAGAGGCTGAAGTAGATAAAAAAGAATTAGAGAGAATAGTAACAGAAAAACAACGTAATTATGGTAGAATTCTTGATGATATCTCAGGTAGTCTTAAAGCTGTTTTATTTGATACCAATAATAAAGAAATTAAAAAAATACCTGTGCGGGAACTTACTGACTCTCTTAAAAAAAGTAATAATATTTCAACCGTTGTTTTTGATGGTATTATAACTCAGAGACTTTTAGATATTGCCAATAGTAAAAATGTAAAAGAAATAATAGGTATTAAACTTGGTAATGTTATTAAAATTCCAAATTCGGTAAAGGTATTAACAAAAAAAGATTTAAATTAATTTTTTTTATTTTTTTTATTTCATAAAATTTTTTATAAACCCGTATCAATTTTTAATATATAAATTTTTGACAAAAAAACATAAAAAGGCTTTTGAGTATGTGGTTATAAAATTGTTTTGAAAATTGAGGGAAGAATATTATGCAAAAAGATGAATTGATACAACTTCATACTTTTTTATTACAATTAAAAACTCATTTAGAGGATATAGTTAAAAACAATGGTGGTGTGGAATTTATATCTTATAAGAAACTTGATGTTACTCCTTTTCAGGTTTATAAGTCAAAACGTGAACATAAACTCGCAGTTTTTACATTAAGTCGTGGTATCGCGACTTTGATGTCTAATAATAATTGTCCAGGTCTTGAAAAAGTATCAAGCAGATTAGACCAAATGGCTGAACGTTTTATGACTGAGAAAGAAAAAGAACTCCTTCGTTCTAATACTATTGAGTTAAAAGCTTAATTGCATTGTATACGCATCTTTATTATCCTGATAAAATTCTTTTCTTTTTAGCATTATTTTAAAACCATGTTTTTCATAAAATTTTATTGCTTTATAATTATCGGCTCTTACTTCTAATTCAATTTTATTTATTTTTTCTTTTTTTGTTCTTTTTATAAATTCATTTAGTAATTTGGTCCCAATTTTTTGTTTTTGATGTCTTGGTAAAACTGATATCATTAATATTTTTGTTTTTTGATCGTTTATTTTCACTCCTATTAAAAACCCTATTATTTTGTTATAAAAGCTAGCAACAATGAAACCATCTGGATTTGTTTCATAAAAATATGCAAATAAGCTTGGACTGTATTTTTCAGTTAGAGTTTGGCTTGATAGTTTAATTACACCGAATGTATCGTTAGGTTCAAAGTTTCTTATTTCTATCACTTTTTTTTGTTATAATTATTTATTTTTTATTTGTATTGCTTATTTTAAAACGATAATTATATAAGCAGTTAATAAATTTCTATTAATAATTAATATGGCTATTGAAGTATTTCTTATTGGGGGAGAAAAGACAATAAATCTAAAAAAGGCGATAGCAAGAATACTTTATAGTAAAAAAATGGATCAAATAAAGATATCAACAATTCTTAAATTATCTCAACCAATGGTTAGTCACTACTGTAGCTCAACAGAAAAAATATCAGAAAATATTTCAAAGATTGCTCAGGAAATTGCAGAAAAAATTATTAATAATCAATCTATTAATTTTCAAACATGTATAACCTTTTTAAATAAAAATTTTGAAGGCAATTATTTAATTGCAGATAAAAATGAAATAATCACTGATGAAAATAACAAAATTATTGACAACTTAAGACAAGCATTTTATAAATTAAAAGATGAAAATATTGAGGATTTTATCCCTGAGGTAAAGGTAAATATAGCAATGAGTAAGAAGAATGCTAAAAAACCTGATGATGTAGCAAGTTTTCTAAATGGTTTAATAATCTTTGAAGACAAGATCAAAGATTATAACACTATAAGCTTTGGTAAAAGCAGACATTTATCAGCACTACTTATTAAACTTAGAAAAAAACTGAATATAAATGCAATTATGAATATTGCATATTTAAAAGAATTTGAAAAAACAAAATTTAATATAGGTTTTTTAACAAAAGATTTCAAATTAAAATATACAGATAAAAATTTTGATATATTAATCCACAAAGGAGACTTTGGAATTGAACCCTGTGCATACATACTTGGTAATGATGCTATTGAAGTTTCAAAGAAACTTTTAAAATTATCAGATGAGGTTAAAACTTGGAAAAAATAGCAATTATTGCAAATGGGACAATCAAAGATAACGATTTTCACAAAAAATCATTAAAAGATTTTGATATTGTTATTTGTGCAGACGGCGGGGCAAATGTCGCCAAAGAACTTCAGATAATACCTGATTATATTATTGGAGATTTAGATTCTATTAAATTTTCTGTTCTTAATTATTTTAAGGATTTGAATAAAACAGAGATTATCAAAGATGAAAATCAGGATAAAACAGATCTTGAGCTTGCAATAGCTCTTGCAGAAACTCTGAATCCCTCTGAGATTACTATTTTTGGAGCAATAGGTGATCGTATTGATCACACTCTTGCAAACATTTTATGTCTATGTAAAATTAAACCGGAAATTAAGACACAAATCATTGATGAAAGAAATGTTATCGAACTTATAGAAAGCTCATTGGATCTAGATGGAAATAGGGGCGATATAATTTCTGTTATTCCTATAACTGATATTTCAAACCTATGTTACAATGGTTTGAAATGGAATGTAAAAAATCAGAATACAAATATTGGTTGGTTTGGAATTTCTAACATTCTTGAAAATAATCAAGCTAATATTTCATTTTCAAAAGGTAAAATTTTGTTAATTAAAGTGATGGAGTAAATAATATGGAGATTTCAACAATTGATTATGGAATACTTCTAGGGTATTTTGTGATACTTTTTATAATAGGATATTTTGTTAAAAGAAGAATTCATAGTTTAAATGATTATTTTCTAGCAGGACGAAGATTAACATTACCGATTTTTGTTGCAACACTAGTAAGTACTTGGTATGGTGGTTTACTAGGTGTTGGTGAGATGTCATTTTCTTTTGGTTTTGTTAATTGGATAGTTAATGGTTTCTTTTGGTATCTAGTGTATTTGTTTTTCGCATTCTTTTTAGCAAATAGAATTAGAAAAACTAAATTGTATACAATTCCTGATCAACTAGAACGATTTTACGATAAAAAATCAAGATTTTTAGGAGCAATTTTTAATTTTATTATGGTTTCACCTGCTCCCTATATACTCTCCCTTGGAATTATTTTTAATTTCTTATTTGGCTTAGAACTTTGGATAACAATTCTTTTTGTAGCGCTTGTGATGATATTTTATACAATAAGAGGCGGATTTGTTGGTGTAATTTACACTGATATCATTCAGTTTATACTTATGATGATTGGTGTTGCTATGATAATCCCAATCGCTGTTCAAACATACGGAGGTTTTGATTTTTTAACATCCGCTTTAAGCAATCCTGATTTAGCTTTAGGTTATATCAATACAACTCGACACTTAACGCTCACAGGTACACAAACTACTCAATGGATTATAATATGGGGTTTTATTGCTTTTTGGACTCTTGCCGATCCAGGTTTTTATCAAAGATGTTATGCTGCAAAGGATGATAAGTTACCAAAGAAAGGAATTCTAGTTTCAATTGGTTTCTGGTTATTGTTTGATATTTGTACAACATTTACAGGAATTTATGCAGTTGCTGCATCACAAGCAGGTCTTTTAGAAGTAGAATCTGCATTGACATCTTATCTATCAATAGCTGGTGCGTTGTTACCTGTGGGTCTTTTAGGATTGTTCTTAACAGGTCTAATTGCGACAGTTATGAGCACTGCTGATTCTTTTACATTTCTGGGAGCTATGAACATTTCTCATGATCTTTATAAAAACATTTTCAAAAAAGATGCAACAGAAAAACAGGTAATTCGGGCAACAAAAATTGGAATAGTAATAACAGTTGGTTTTGCAATAGTTCTGTCATTATATTTTGATTCTATTGTAGATATGTGGTATTATATTGGAACGATTGGAATATCTGCAATGATTGTACCTATCCTTGTTGGATTTTTCTATAAAGAAAAAAAGTCTCCTTTAGCTGCATTTCTTTCAATGATTGCGGGATCTGGCACATCGCTTATATGGGTAATACATGGTTATTTAAATGCTTTTGATGGATGGCCTGTGTATCTGGGAGGAGTTGAACCATTATATCCTGGTCTTTTAGCATCTCTACTTATCTATGCAATTGTAAATGTTATTCATGTGAGGAGGATGGACTAAAATGGATCTGGCATACCTTTTAGTTTTAAATGCAGTAGCTCTTATCATTGCAACAGTTGCTCTAACATATTTTTTCCTCAGAGATCTGTTAAAAGAAAAGAAGAAGAAAAATTAAGATTTACTTGTAAGGCAGAAACTCTTTCCCTAATAATTCTCTTGCAATAATTATTCTCATAATATTCATTGTACCTTCTGCACCAATAGAGTATGATCTAACACCACGTATAGCCATCTCAATTGGGTATTCTTTTGTGTAGCCTAATGCACCAAGCCAGTCAGCAACTTCATTCATTACACTAAAGGCATAAATTGGTGCTCTAAGTTTTGATATAGCTGCAGCAATTGCAACATCATTATGGGTTGCTTTATTTTCCATATACATCTTATCCATTGTCCATGCAGCTCGATATGTTTGTAGTTTTACAGCATCAATATTACAATGATGCTCAGCGAGTGGAAACTGTATTCCTTCAAAGCGTCCTAGAGGTCGTCCAAATGCTTTTCGTGTTTTGATATGTTCAACACCTAGTTCTAAGGCAGCTTCAGATGCTCCCACACATGTTGCACCAATAAGGACACGTGCAGCTGAAAAACCTTCCATAGCATAATAAAAACCTCTATTGAACTCACCAATTAGATGATCTTCAGGTAACTCAACATTATTCATAGTAAAACCCCCTGTTGAGATGCCCATACGTCCCATATCCTCAAACAACGTAGTTTCAATATTTTTATTATCTTTCAATGGCAGTGCATAAAAAGAAAATCCTTTATGACCTTTGGATGGATCAGTTCGAGCAAGTGTAAGATGAATTCCACCCCATTTACTTGCTTCGGTTATACCGCTAATAAATATCTTCTCACCATTTAGTACCCATTTTTTACCTTTTTTCTCTGCTTTAGTTTTTGCAGCACCAACAATATCTGAACCTCCCTCCGGTTCAGTTACTGCAATACCACAAAAAGCTTGACCGGAGGTAATTTTTGGTAAATACAACTTTTTTGCTTCTTCACTTCCATATCGACTAAAGATAAACCCCCAAGATGCTTCGACAAGATACATTACAGGTATTGCTAGACTTATATCTGCTCGTCCGAGTTCTTCAGCTGCAATTGCAGCCATTGTCCAATCTACTCCAGCACCACCATATTCTTGAGATGCAGTAGGCGCAAGAAGTCCAAGCTGAGCCATTCCTTTGATTATTTCTTCTGGAATTTTTTTGTTAGTATCAATTTCTCTAACTCTTGGTTTTATTTTTTTCTGAGCAAAATCTCTAACTGTTTTTTTCCATATCTCTTGTTCATCTGTCCAACTAAAATCCATCTATTATACCTCCTCCAAATATCCTAAATTAGGGATTTATGTATATTAGATTTCTTTTAATAATTTTGTAATTTATTAAGGAGATAGAAATTTATATAGTAAATATAATACAAGGATGGGGAGTTTAAATGGCATTTAATAATACATATATACCTTACGGTGGTTATTGGAGTACACCGTTCTGTAGTTGGCAGGGTAGTTTTCAAAATCTCCATGCTATTAAATTTGCTGCTGAAACTGGAAAAAGATTTTTTGATGAACATAAAATTTCACCTAAAGATTTTGATGAAATTGTACTTGGTATAACAATTCCCCAGCTTTCAGCTTTTTATGGAACACCCTGGCTTGCAGGTATGATTGGGGCAGATAATGTAACAGGTCCAATGATTGGTCAGGCATGTGCTACTGGTGCAAAGTGTATTGAATTTGCTGCATTAAGTGTTGATGCAGGTGTTCATAAAAATGTTCTTGCAGTATACGCAGATAGGTGTTCTAATGGCCCCCATTTGGTTTATCCAAATCCTGAGAAACCTGGAGGAACTCAAGATAAAGAAAGTTGGGTTTGGGATAATTTTGGGTATGATCCTTATGCTAAAAATTCGATGATAGAAACAGCTGAAAATGTTGCAAAAGAAGCTGGAATTGCAAAAGATGAACAAGATAAAATCACAGCTTTACGCTATAAACAATATCAAGATGCAGTGAAAAATAACAAAGCATTTCAAAAGAAATTCATGATTTTTCCAATTGAAGTTTTGAATCAATCCGGTCGAAAAGTAATTGCTACTGTGAATGGAGATGAAGGTATTTATCCAACAACTTTAGAAGGACTGCAGAAACTTAAACCAGTATTACAAAATGGAACAGTTTCTTATGGTACTCAAACACATCCTGCAGATGGAAACTGCGGAATTATTATTACCAATCATGAAAAAGCAAAGAAGTATACAAAAAACATCAATATAGAAATCCAGTTGGTATCCTATGGTGAAGCTAGAACTAAGAAAGGTTATATGGCAAAGGCAATTGTTCCTGCTGCAAAAAATGCTCTAAAGTCAGCAGGAATATCAATGGATGATATTTGTGCAATTAAAACACATAATCCATTTGCTGTAAATGACATATTTTTCTGTAGAGAAATGGATATAAAATGGGAGGATATGAACAATTATGGATCTTCTTTAATTTATGGACATGCTCAAGGACCTACAGGTGCAAGATTAATAATCGAACTTATTGAAGAACTAGTTTTAAAGGGTGGCGGATATGGCTTATTTGATGGATGTGCTGCGGGAGATACCGGTGCGGCAATTGTTTTAGATGTAAAAGTTTAATAATTTTTTTATAAAAAGGTGAAAAATAATGACTATGCAAAAAGTCGGTGTTATTGGTGCAGGAAATATGGGTAGCGGTATCGCACAGAAAATCGCTCAAGAAGGCATCAATGTAGTGATGATTGATATCAAAGACGAATTTGTACAAAAAGGTCTGGAAAATATTAAAAAAACTTTATCTAAAGCTGTCGAAAGAAAAATATTTACAACTGAACAAAAAGAAGCAATTATAGACTGTGTTAAAGGTACGACAAACATGGATGAAATCAAAGATGCTGACCTTGTTATAGAAGCGGTTTTTGAAGATATGGATGTCAAAAAGAACCTTTTTAAAAAACTTGATAAAATATGCGATAAAAAAACTATTTTTTCTTCAAATACATCATCATTTTCTATAACTGAACTTGCCAAATCAGTAAAACGAGATGACCGATTTCTTGGGCTTCATTTCTTTTATCATCCAGCGATGAACCGTCTAGTAGAAATTGTTCCAGGAAAAAATACAAAGAAAGACACGATTTTATTAGCTAATACTTTTTCTCAGATGATTGGAAAAACTGCAATTCATGTAAAAGACGCTCCAGGTTTCGCAGTAAACCGTTTTTTTGTACCTTGGTTGAACGAAGCAACAAGAATTCTTGAGGAAGATATTGCAAATATTCCTACTATAGATGATATTGCTAAAAAAGTTTTTAAGATACCTATGGGACCATTTGAATTAATGAATGCGACTGGTCCACCTATTGCTTATCATTCTTGTATAGGTCTTGGAAATAAACTAGGTGAATTCTATTTACCTAGCAGTTGCCTCAAGGAACAGATTGACAAAGGTAGTCTATGGAACTTAAATGGTGATATTGATGATACAAAAATTGGGGCGATAGAAGAACGACTTCTTGGGGCAGTTTTCACGGTCGCTTGTACATTACTACAAGAAGATGTAACTAGCCTTGAAGATATTGATAGAGGTGCAAAAGTAGGTCTTAGATGGCAAAAAGGTCCATTTGAAATGATGAACAGATACAATATTGAAAATTCGTATGATATAGTTAAAAAGTTTGTAGAGAAATATTCCACCTTAAAAATGCCATCCAATATTAAACAACAATATGAAAAAGGACAGAATTGGACTTTTAACTATGTTGACCTTGAAATTAAGGATGACATTGCAAAAATCTTAATAAACAGACCTGAGGCAATGAACGCAATAAACGAATTAATTATTCAGCAATTAGATGAACAATTTACTAAAGCAGACAAAAATCCAAATGTTAAAGCTATTATTCTAGAAGGAGCTGGAAAAGCGTTTGTTGCAGGAGCAGATATTGGGTATTTTATCAAGAAGATAAAACAAAACAAAATCGATGATATCTGCAAATTCACAAGATATGGTCATACTGTTCTCAATAAAATAGATACATCCGAAAAACCGGTTATAGCCAAACTTGATGGTCTTGCATTAGGTGGTGGCGCTGAGATAGCACTTGCTGCAGATACAATAATTGCAACAGATAAAGGAAGTATAGGATTTCCGGAGACAGGGATAGGAATATATCCTGGCCTTGGTGGAACTCAGAGAACCACACGATACCTTGGTAAAGAATTAGCAAAATACTTGATTTTTACTGGTAAGGTTCTTGATGCTAGAACCGCTGCATCGATAGGCCTTGTAGAATATTTGTTACCAACAGAAGAAATAGACAAAAAGGTATCTGAACTTGTAAACAGTGGAAAAATATTGAGAAAATCAATGAAAAAAGAAGTTGAGCTTCCTGAAGATTTTCAAAAAATCAAGAACTATTTTTCAGACACCAATATCCAAAATATATTATCTGGTAATGGAGATTTAAACGAAGTTGAACAGAAGATTTCAAAAACGATATCTTATAAAGCACCACTTGCAATAAAACTAGCAAATAAAGTCATAGATGAAGGTAGTCAACTTGATTTAAAAAAGGGATTGGAAGTTGAGCTTTTCCATCTTAGAGAAATATTTTCAACTCAGGATGCCCTTGAAGGTTTAAACTCAGTAATAGTTAGAAAAAGACCTGAGTTTAAAGGGAAATAAATAAATTTATTTGTTTTTCCAAATAGGCTGTCTTTTTTCCATAAAAGCTGATAATCCTTCATTTGCATCATCAGTTTTCATTAGTTCATTAAGGTAAATATCTTCAATTTTCTTAATTGAATTTGAATAGTTTTGACTTACTCCTTCTATAAATGCTCTCTTTGTAAGTTGCATAACAACTGCACTATTACTTGCAAGTTTTTCATTAATGAACTTTTCAGCCTCAGCTTCAAATTTTTCAAATGGAAGAATATGATTAACAAGTCCAAGATCTTTCGCTTCATCTGCTTTAATTATATCACCAGTCACGATTAGCTCAAGTGCTTTTTTACTACACATGAGCTTTGGGAAAATTGCTGCTGCTACTGGTGGTATTACACCAACTTTGATTTCAGGTTGTCCAAATTTCGCTTTCTCAGAAGCAATAACTATATCACAAAACATAGCAACTTCGCATCCTCCTCCAAGTGCTGCACCATTAACAAGTGCAACAGTTGGAGCTTTGATTTTCAGGAGATTAGTGAAAATATTATGAAAAACCTGGATCATCTCATTGACTTTTTCTTTTGTATGATCAGATATATCAACACCAGCTGAGAATGCTTTACCATCTGCATCAATAATAAGAACTTTCAAATAACGACCTTGAAATTCTTCCAATGCCTGATTTATCTCCTTCATCATTTCGATATTCAGAACATTTAAAGGTGGTTTATTGAATGTGATTCTACCAATCATATCTTTTTCTTCTACAAGTATTGTCTTATAACCCACAATCTCACCTCATAAAATATTAATGGTTGCTCTTCCAAGGATCTTCCCGGCTTCCAAATCATGTATCGCATTTTCTAATCTATCAAGAGTATAATTCTTATTTGTAACAAGTAAATTAAGATCAATAATTCCGTCCTCTACAGCCTTTACATTTTCTTCCATTTCATTCATTGGACAAGCCCATGTTCCATTAATTGTAAGATATTTATCCATGATTTTCTGATTCAAAAATTCTTTTACGGGTTTAGGTGGCCACCCAACTTGAATAACAGTACGATTCTTGCTTGTTGTTTCCACAGCTACTGGAAATGTATCTGGTACACCCGAGCAATCAAGTACACAATCGACCTGGAATTTATCCTCTGCTAAATTTGAAGATATATGTCTAGCTAGTCCGGATATTGCTTTTGCTTTATCTCGTCCACTAAGCTCATTTATTATGATATTGTTCTCCTCAAAATAGGTTTTAGAATTTACTGTATGTGTAGCTCCAAGATCTTTAGCAAACTTAAGCTTATTGTCAAAAATATCAACAGCTACCACGTTTTTTGCTTGGAAATATTTAGCTGCAAGGTTTACAGATGGTCCACCAACACCACCAACTCCAAAGACAACTACATTTTTTCCATTAAGCCAATGAGTGTTACGATCTAACAATTTATTCGAATTTGACGAGTTTTGGATTATATGTAAAGGAATAGATCTACTTTTCAATGCATGAAATGGTGTTGAAACAGCATCTGGAATAATACATGCCTCGTCTAAAGGTACATTATTTTTAATCTTGAAAGTATATTTTGAGGGAACAGCGATTAATTCCGCATCACCACCATTTACTCCATGTCCAATAAAAACAGAATTCTTACATCTATTTGTCAATCCTTCTCTACAAGAAGGACAATTTTCATCATCACATCCTGGATATACAGGAGGAATAATTACATGGTCACCAACTTCTAAACCTTTAGCAGATTTACCAAGATCCTCCACAATACCTGCGATTTCATGACCTATAATAAGCGGTGGTTTAAATGGAACAAAACCACGATATAGTGTACGGTCTGTACTGCATAATCCTACATTTTTTGATTTAATTAAAACATCGGATTCATTAACAATTGGATCATCATAATCAGTGACAATATTCAGCTCTTCTTTTCCATATAAAACTGCAGCTTTCATATCTTTCCCCCGGTTTTTGTGATATAATGAAGAGTATATAATATTATTTATTTTTAAGATATGAAGATATTAAAAAAGATATAAATAATATTGACCTTATTCAGCTCTACAATTGTTATGATAAGGGAGGATTGAAAAATGTCATTAGATTGGTTACCAAGAGATAATGAAATAAAAAATCATGATTTATGGGGCAAAGAATATTTTAGTAAGGAACCTCCAAGTGTAATTTATGAATTAAAACCTGTAATTGATTCTGAAGGAAACAAAGTAAAAGGACTAAATTCTGCTTGGATTATATTAAACAATCCAACTCAATATAACTCTTATACTACAGATATGACAAAAGGAGTAATTGCAGGCTTTCAAAAAGCATCTATGGATCGCAGTGTTGTAGCAGCAGTATTTACTGCGGTAGGAGATAAAGCATTTTGTACAGGTGGGAATACAAAAGAATACGCTGAATACTATAGTAGTCGACCTAATGAATATGGTTTATACATGGATTTATTCAATGCTATGGTCGATGGAATCCTAAATTGTAAGAAACCAACAATTTGCCGAGTAAATGGTATGCGAGTCGCAGGTGGACAAGAAATAGGAATGGCCTGTGATATAGCTATTTCCTCAGATTTAGCGATATTTGGACAAGCAGGTCCCAGACATGGCTCTGCACCAGATGGAGGTTCTACTGATTTTCTACCATGGTTTTTAGGAATCGAGGATGCAATGTGGAACTGCATATCTTGTGAATTATGGTCGGCATATAAAACTAAAAGATTAGGACTCATTAGCAAAGTTGTTCCAGTACTAAAAAAGGGTAACAAATTCATAAGAAACCCAACAGTTATAACTGATAAATACATAGAAGATGGTGAAATCGTTTATGGTAATTTTCTTAGAGGAGATGAGTTCAAAAAATCAAGAGAGATCATAAAATCTACACCTTCTGATTTTACATTGCTTGATAAAGAAGTCGATAAAATCATATGGACTTATACCAATCTTATGCCCGGTTGCTTAATTAAATCCATTGATGGAATCAGATTGAAAAAAAAGTATTTTTGGGATCAGACAAAACTTGCAAATCGTCACTGGCTTGCAGCTAACATGCAAACTGAAGCTTTCCTTGGATTTAATGCTTTTAACAATAAAAAATTAACCGGAAAAGACGTTATTGATTTCGTAAAATACAGACAACTAATCGCAGAAGGCCAGCAATTTGATGATGAATTAATCGAGGCAGTTTTACCAAAACCTGTAAAAAAAAGTAAATCTTAAGTTTTTTCAATTGTGTAATAAAGCTTGATCTCTTCGATTTCCTCAAAGATACGTGGTACAATCTTAACAGGCATGCCGATTTTAATTTCTTTATCACTTATATCTTTAGTCCATGCTATCAACCGTCCACCTTCCTTAAGATCAACAATACCCAAAGTATAAGGAACAATATCCTCAAAACCTTTTGGTGCAGCATGTATTTTAGTAAAACTTGCAAGTGTACCTTTACCAGAATATTCAATCCATTCGGTTGTATCGGTTAAACATTTTAGACAATCTGCACGTGGCGGAAAATACCTTTCACCGCATTTTTTACATTTTGTACCCATGAGTTTTCCTTTCTGAAGATAGTCAGCAAACTTATCTACCTTTGTATAAGGTGTGAAATTGATTTTTCCAAAGTATTTAAATGGCATATTTTTACCTCCTCAAGATATTTACAAAGGTATATTGACCTATTCCACCGACATTATGTGTAAGTCCAACTTCAGCATTTGAAACCTGTCTTTTACCAGCAATTCCTCGGAGTTGCTTCACAATTTCTACAGTCATTGAAACGCCAGTTGCCCCAACAGGATGACCTTTTGCTTTAAGTCCTCCATCAACATTAACAGGTGTTTTACCATCAATATAGGATTGTTTTTCTTCTATGAATTTTCCACCTCGACCTTTTGGGCAGAAACTAAGGTTTTCATATGCCATAATCTCAGCAATTGTAAAGCAATCATGAACTTCAGCAACCTGGATATCAGATGGTTTAACATTTGCCTGATTGTATGCTTGTTTTCCAGCTTCAATTGCACTGGGTATTTCATATAAGTTTGGTCTACGAAGAAGAGACATTTGTGCAGATGCAGATCCCATACCTTCAAACCAGATAGGTGAATCAGAGTATTTCTTTGCAAGTTTTTCATTAGTCATAATAACACATGCCGCTCCATCTGCATTAGCACAGCAATCGAAAACTTTCAAAGGAAAGGCAACTTCATCTGATTTTAGTACCCTTTCTAGTGTAACTTCTTTCTGGAAAAAGGAGTTTGGATTCATTGTACCATAATGATGGTTCTTTACTGCCACCTGTGCCATTTGCTCCATTGTTGTACCGAACTCATGCATATGACTGGTTGCATATAATGCATAATATCCAGGGAATGTGGTACCAAATATTGATTCCCATTGAACATCTCCAACTCGACCCATTAATGCTAAAATTGCATCAGTTGAAAGTTCTCTCATTTTTTGAACTCCTATCACTGCAACAATGTCATGCATTCCTGACTTTACGGCCATATAAGCTGTTCTAATTGCAGCACTTCCAGAGGCACAAGCAGCCTCTGTTAACCAGACGGATTTTGGATTCATACCGACATATTCAGCTACAACTCCAGGAATTGAACGCTGCATGTGATATTCAGGAACTGATCCAACCACCAAAGCATCTATGTCTTCTTTTCTTAGATTTTTAGTATTTTCAATAGCTTGTTTAAAAGGTTCAAAAGCAAGCTCTTGAACTGTGGCATCACTACGATTACCAAATCTCCCATGACCTATTCCAATGATACCAACCTTCACTCTTTCACCTACTTTCTAAATATATTGACCGCCATCAACTTTGACAACTTCCCCTGTTATGTGTCGTGATTTTTCACTGCATAAGAAAACAACAACATTAGCGATATCCTCAGTTGTTGCAATACGTCCTAAAACAGTTTCATCAACTGCTTTTTGTAAAAACTCTGGTGGTATTTTCTTAGCCATCTCTGTCATTACCATACCTGGTGCTAAAGCATTAACGTTAACGTTGAATTTGCCAACTTCTTTAGCAAGTGCTTTCGTTAGAGCGATTATTCCTCCTTTTGAAGCAGAATAATTGGTTTGACCAAATTTCCCTCTTAATCCATTAATGGATGTGACGTTTACAATTTTTCCAGAACGTTTTCTTTTAAAATGTTCAGCTGCAAGTTTGTTGTATATAAAGTATCCTTTGAGATTCACATTAATAACATTATCCCAATCTGCTTCGCTCATCTTCCAAATAACACGATCTTTGTTTATACCAGCGTTACATACAAGGATGTCTAAACCACCAAATTCTTTTATTGTCTTTTTGAACATTGCCTCTGCATCATTATAATTCGTAACATCTGCTTTTATTACTAGACATTTTTTTCCTAATTTCTCAATCTTTTTTGCTACTGTTTTTGCTTCGATATCATGTTTTCTATAGTTGATTGCGACATTGGTACCTGCGCGAGCAAGTTCAACTGCGATGGTTGCACCGATTCCTATACTACCACCTGTAATAATAGCTGATTTATCTTTTAATTCCATTCGATAAGTCTCCAACAATTTAAAATCGGTAGCAATTCTCATATTATTTTAGTTTTGGGTAAGTATGAGATTATAAAAAGGTTTAAATATAAAATTTTAATGACTATAATATAGCTATAATGTAGCTGGGGATTATTATGGAAAATTATACAAAATTTGAAGTTTATGGGGAAGAAATGCTCGAGAAGATTGTTAAAAAATGCGGTAACAGTGGTCGTATTTATCTTCCTCCAGATTGGATTGAAAAAAAAGTCAAAATAATAAGAATTGATTGAGGAGATAAGTTATTATGAACAAAATAAAAGTAAGACCTATGGAAGTAGAAGATATTACCCAGGCAGCTGACATTCATCGTAGGGTTGTTAGAAAAGGTCTTGGTCCAAGTACAAACTATCCAATTGAAAACCTGTTTAAATCTTTTATTAAAAAGAGCCCTAAAACTTGTATTGTAGCTGAAAAGGATAACAGAATTGCTGGTTTTGTTATTGGTAGTATAAAAGAATGGGTATTTGGTGTTGAACGTTCCGGTTGGATAGAGTTGGTTGAGGTTGATCCCAAACTTATGGGAATGGGTATTGGTAAAAATCTTGGAGATTCTTTAATCGAACATTTTCGAGATGAAGATATAAAAGAGGTTTATACTTCAGTAAAATGGGATAGTGGAGATTTAATTGCTTTTTTCAAATCAATAGGACTTTATAAGAGTAGTTTTATAAACCTTGAAAGGGGGTTGTAACATAGAATTAGTTCAAGAATTTAAAAAATGGGAAAAAAATAGACACAATTATGCAAAAGAATGGAAAAATAAGACAGGTGGAAAAGTCATTGGGTACTTTTGTACCTATGTACCTGAAGAAATATTGTATGCTGCAGGTATACTGCCTGTACGGATTTTAGGTAGTCATGAACCGCAGGATGTAACTGAGCCTCATATTTTTGGTATGTTTTGTCCTTTCTGCAGGGATTGTCTTGCCCAAGGACTCAAGAATAGATATAATTATCTTGATGGTCTTATGATTGCGCAATCGTGTCTACATATCAGGCAAGCGTATACTAGTTGGATTAAACATAGACCAGTAGAATTTGAAAAATTTCTTTGTATGCCACATAAGGTTCAAAGCCCACATGCCTATGAGTTCCTAACTGAGGAATACAAGGTTTTTAAGAAAGAAGTGGAAAATTGGACTGGTAAAAAAATAACAGATAAGGACTTGGAAAATGCAATAGAAATTTATAATGAGAACCGTCGTCTAATGAGACAGCTATATGATCTACGGAAACGTGACAAACCGCCTGTTACTGGTGAGGAAGTTATGGAAATTGTTATTGCTATGCAAATGATGGATAAAGCAGAACATAACAAAATATTAAAAGAAACCTTAGCGAGGCTAGAGAACTATACTCCAGATAGGGAAACTGGTAGCCGATTAATGATCCTTGGGTCTGAGGATGATGATACTGTTTTTATGAATATGGTTGAGAATTGTGGTGCCACATTTGTAATAGATGATCATTGCACTGGAACTCGTTATTTTTGGAATGAAGTAGAAAACGGTAAAGATCCTCTTGCATCTATTGCTGCTAGATATATAAATAGAATTCCTTGCCCTTCAAAAGATTGGGAGGAACGAAAGAGAATTCCACATATTTTAACCCTATGTAAAGAATGGAACGTTGATGGTGTCATCATAATGCAACAGAAATTCTGCGATCCACATGAACTCGACTTTGTCGCAATAAAAAAAGCATTGGAAGATGTTGGTATACCTACATTATTTCTAGAATTTGATGTAACAGTACCAATTGGACAGTTTAAAATCCGAGTGGAAGCTTTTCTTGAAATGATTGGTGAGGAGGATCTATTTTAGGAGGTGAAAATTATATGGAGCAAGAAGAATTATATCCCACTGAAAAATTAAAATGCTGGAACAAAGCAAAAGAAATCCGTATGAAATTTTACCAGGATTATGCAGAGGCACATGACAAAGGTGGATTACGATGGGCAGGTGGTGCATGGACCTTTGATGCTATTCCTGCAGGTCTGGGTGATGATGTTTTTCCTATTACAAGTGAGCCATATAGTGCTACAATTGCATTTGACAAAGAACTTTCTTTAGAATGTATGGAAGCTACTGAAATAAAAGGCTACCCTCGTGATCTTTGTTCTTATATGCGCAATTACTGGGGCTCTATCATTACTGACAAATTTGCATTTGGATACAAAGATGGAAAGTTTGTTCCTAGATTTGAGGGTGTGAAACCAATAGGTTTTCCAAAACCTGATTTTATATGGCAAGATCACATCTGTTGTTCACATGCAAAATGGTATCAAGTAGTATCAGATTTGGAAGGGGGAATTCCTATGTATTCAGTGGATAACGCAGTTGGACCTTCACATGAACTTACTGATAGTAAGATTAAATATGTCGTAGAACAACTAAAAGATGGTATAAAATTCCTGGAAAAGACTACAGGTAGAGATTACGACGATGAGCTAATGTATAAAGCGATTAGAAATCATTTTATATCAACATCGAAATGGGCTGAGACCTGTGAATTGAATAAAGCTATTCCAGCACCCTTAGATGAAAAATCAATTTACTCATTGTATGTCCTTGGAACTCTACAAAAATCAGGGAAAAAAGTAGCAGATTTTTATGAAAAAGATCTCCTCCCCGAAGTACAGGACCGAGTAAAAAAAGGTATAGCAGCAGTTCCTAATGAAAAATTTAGGGTAATGTCAGATACACAACCTCCATGGAGTTTCCTGAGTATATTTAGATATCTTGAGAAATTTGGATGTGTTAGTATAGGTTCCCTTTATACCTTTGGACTCATTGGTCAATGGGAAGTAAAAAAGGATGGTACATGGGGTGCAAAAACCATACCTGATGTAGAGTTTACTAGCCGCGATCAAGCACTTTATGAATATGTTAAATATGAACTTCATAAACCTGAATGGCAGCATTTCTACTCCTGCCATTTTAAGAGTGATATGATGATACGAATCGCTAAAGAGTGGAAACTTAATGGCGTCATGCTTCACTATAACAGAGGTTGCGAAGGATTAACCGTAGGTATCGCAGAGAATAGACTTGCTCTTCTTGAAGCAGGTTTCCCAGTTATGGCATTTGAAGGAAATAATGCTGATGAAAGGGAATTTGATGAAAATCGAACAAAGGCTAAAATAAATGCATTTATGGAAACCCTTGGAGCAAAATAGGAGATAAGAAATATGATAACTATGGGTATTGATTTAGGTGCAAAATATATCAAAGTAATAATTTTGAAGGACATCAAGATTATTGCAAAGACAAATGTTCTTGCAGGATTTGATGTAGAAAAAAGCGCACAGTTGGCAGTAGATAAAGCGCTTAAGGAAGCTGGTATTAAAAAGGATGACTTGAATAAAGTTGTATCTACGGGTGTAGGTGAAAAACTTGCTCCTTTTTATGATGAAACCAGGTCTACCGTTGGCTGTGACTCATTAGGAGCTGTATATCTTCATCCTAATGCCAGAAGTGTTATCGATGTTGGTGCTGAAGAAGGCCGTGGAATGAGGTGTGATGAAACTGGCAAAATTATCGATTTTGAAGTAAATGAAAAATGCGCAGCAGGGGCAGGAGCATTTACAGAAGCTATGTCTCGGGCACTTGAAGTTCCTCTTGAGGAATTAGGTGCTCTTTCTTTGAAATCTACTGAGGAAATCCCTATGAATGCACAGTGTACTGTATTTGCGGAATCAGAGGTTGTAACCATGGTTCATAATAAGGTTTCTAAAGCTAATATGGCCAGAGCAGTTCATGATGCAATGGCAAGTCGAATAACATCAATGATCAGAAAAATAGGTTTCGATAAAGACGTAGTACTAGTAGGTGGTGTTGCAAATAATGTGGGCTTCATTGACTCACTTAACAATGATCTTGGACTTAAAGTAGTTGTACCAGAAGATCCTGAATATGTTGGAGCACTAGGTGCAGCTTTAGCAGCCGCAGGATGGAAAGGAGGTAAATAATATGACACAAAAAACCGAATTTTGGAGATGGACTGAATCCAGATGGACCAATCCAGATCTTGATTGGAAAGGAAAAGTCGTGACATCTGGTATAGATGTAGGATCAGTTAGCTCACAAGCAGTCATTCTTGCTGATGGTAAACTCTATGCTTACTCTAATATGAGAACGGGTTCAGACAGCCCAGATTCAGCAATGAAGGCAATAAATTGGGCTATGGAAAAAACAGGGTTAACTCTTGAAGATCTCACTTATACAGTAGGTACAGGTTATGGCAGAGTAAACGTACCATTTAGCCAACGTGCTATTACCGAAATCGCGTGTCATGCCCGTGGTGCAAACTTCATTTATGGTCCAAGTGTACGAACTGTTCTTGACATGGGTGGTCAGGATTGTAAGGCTATACATTGTGATGAGCGTGGGAAAGTTACAAACTTCCTCATGAACGACAAATGTGCAGCAGGAACAGGCAGAGGTATGGAGGTATTTGCAGACTTATTGGGTGTATCCATTAATGATGTTGGTGATCTTTCACTTGAGGTAGAAAAAGAACCTCAACCAGTTAGCAGTACTTGTGTTGTATATGCAAAAACTGAAGCTACAGGTTTACTTAGAGAAGGTTGGCCAAAAAACAAGGTACTAGCTGCTTATTGTTCTGCTATGGCTCATAGGATTATGACCCTTCTTGAAAGAATAGGTGTAGAGAAAGACTTTGCTATAACAGGTGGAATAGCCAAAAACAAGGGAGTAGTCACAAGGCTTGAGAAAGAAGTTGGAATACCGATAATGAAAACCGATTTTGACACACAAATTGCTGGTGCTCTTGGTGCAGCTCTTTTTGCAAAAGCACTTGTTGATAAGGGTAAAAAATAGTTTGGAGGATCTCAATGATTGCAAATTATGGATATAAGGATGGCTCTGGTGACTATTTCATAACTATAGATACAGATAAATGTAATGGTTGTAAAGATTGTATTACTGCTTGTCCATATGGAGTTTTAGGCGTTGGACCTGATGAGAATGATCCTTTATCTGATGAAGAGGTGGCATTTGTCACAGAAGCAGAGAGAAAGAAAATAAAATATACCTGTGCTCCGTGTAAACCACTGAAAGATAGACCGCCACTACCATGTATGGTTGCATGTAAAAAAGATGCAATCTCTCATTCCTGGTGAGATTGCTAGGAGATAAAATGAGTATTTCCATAATGATTAACGGTAACGAGGTTATAGCCGAAAAAAGCATGACTATTTTAGAAGCTGCTGAAAAGAGTGATATTTATATTCCAAGACTCTGCTATCATCCTAGTCTGGGGAGTTCACATGGTTTAAAACCTGTTGAAAAAATCTATAGAGATGATGGCGAGCATAAGAATGATGGTTCAGGGCCAAAAGATGGTTACTCAGGTTGCAGACTCTGTCTTGTTGAGATAAAAGGACAAAAGGATCTTGTTACATCCTGCGATACCGAAATTAAAGAAGGAATGGTAATAAACTCTGAAACTGATACGATTAAAGAAGCACGCAGGAATAATCTTTCTAAGATCCTTAGAGATCATCCACATGCATGTCTACAATGTGCCCAACAAGATGGTTGTTCTAGAACACAATGTTCAGCTAATGTTCCTGAGGATGAACGATGTTGTCCATTACTTGGACATTGTGAGTTACAAAAAATTTCACAATATATTTGTATTAAACAAGATCTTACTAAATACGTTTTTAAAGATCTACCAAAACATAAAAATGAACCACTTTTTGAAACTGATTATAACTTTTGTATCTCATGTTTAAGATGTGTAAGAGCCTGTCGAGAACTAAGAGGTATAGAAACCCTAGGATATGTTTTTAACAAGGAAAAAACAATTGTAGGTTTAACTAAAAATTCTAATTATGACAAATCAGATTGTAGATTTTGTACAACGTGTGTTGAAGTATGCCCAACAGGAGCAATTACTGATAAAGATCTATCTAGAGGGAAAAAAGAAGATATTTTAGTCCCTTGTAATGCTAATTGCCCTGCAGGTTTAGACATACCTATGTATATTAGTCTTATCAGCAAGGGAAAATATACTGAAGCAAATTCTGTAATACGGGAAAAGATACCATTCCCAGGAATACTAGGAAGAGTATGTTTTCACCCTTGTGAGGATGCATGTCGTAGAGGTGAACTAAACAAACCATTGGCTATATGTGCTCTGAAATGGTTTATAGCAGATAATGTTAATTCTCCAGAAAAAAAACCAATAAAATCTACTGGAAAAAAAGTTGCTATTGTAGGTAGTGGCCCTAGCGGTCTTTCGGCAGCTTATTATTTAGCTTTATCAGGTCATAATGTGTCAATTTTTGAAGCTGAAAATGAAATTGGTGGCATGCTTAGATATGCTCTACCTGAGTATCGTCTATCTCATGAGATTCTAAATGAGGAACTAGAAATACTAAAAAAATTAAATGTGGAATTTAAAACAAAAACTCAGATTGGAAATAAAATATCAATATCTGATCTTTGCAAAGATTATCAAGCTATTTTCCTAGGTTTTGGAGCATCTCTCAGCAAAAAAATACCTGTAAAAGGATCTGATTTGAAAGGAGTAAAATGGGGTTTAGATTTCTTAAGGGATGCTAGAAAGAAGAAAGAAACATCTATTATTGGTCGATTGGTGGTTATCGGTGGTGGAAATGTAGCTATGGATGTTGCAAGAACTGCTATTCGTCTAGGTGCCAGTGAGGTACAACTAGCCTGTCTTGAATGTGATGCAGAGATCCCTGCTCATGAATGGGAAATTTCAGAAGCAAAAGAAGAAGGAGTAGTTATGCATTCCTCTTGGGGACTTAATGAGATTCTTGGTAAAGAAGGAAAGGTTGAAGGTATTGAACTTATAAAATGTACATCAGTTTTTGATAAAAAGGGTAATTTTGATCCAAAATTTGATAACTGTATAACTAAAAAAATTGAAACAGATCAAGTTATACTTGCCATTGGTCAAAGCTCTGATCTATCTTGTATTAAGAATATAGATACTAAAAATGGTTTTATAACAATTAATAATGATATGCAAACTAGTCTTCCAGGAGTTTATGCTGGTGGTGAGGTTGCAAGAGGTCCTTCATCTGTAGTAGAAGCTGTAGCTGATGGAGCTTCTGCAGCAAGTGCAATTGATAAATATCTTGGCGGAGATGGGGATATATATCAAAAAAATACAACATCTTTTGAACAAGATCCATTTGTTGGACGAGTTGAAGGTTTTGCCAGTATGGAACGTATTGATATTCCAAAAATCAAACCAGATGTTAGAATTAAGAATTTTAAGATGATAAATAACTGCTACACTGAAGAACAAGCTAAGAAAGAGGCAGCACGTTGTTTAAAATGTAACTTGCGATTAGAAATTCTACCTGTTACGTTTCCACCTGATAAATGGGTGGAGCTTAACAATTCTAATGTTGCAGAAGTCCCAGCAATTGAAGGTGTATACCAACTACGGGATGAGAACAAAGTAATAATCGTAATAAAAGGATCTCAGAATATACAGGCAGATCTAAAAGAAAAACTAAACTCAAATACAAAAGCCAAATATTTCTGGTACGAACCAGATCCAATGTACACTAAACGGGAGAGCGAGTTGATACAGCAGTTCCTTCAACAATTTGGAAAGATGCCTGAAGGTGATGGAGAAGGTGATGATCTAGATGATCTCTTCTAAACTCCAAGTCGAACCTTTAATTGTTGGCCCATTATGTTCTAATTGCTATATTGTTTGGGATGGAGACAAAAAAGAAGGAGTAATTATTGATCCCGGCGATGATGCTGACAATATTCTGAGAGTTATAAATAAACTTGGAATTAAGATAAAATATATACTTGCAACACATGGCCATTTTGATCATGTAGGTGGTGTTGCACCACTAAGACGAAATCTTAATGCAGAGTTTCTTGCACATAAAGAAGATTTCTTTTTCATTGAAGATGGAAAAAATGCAGCTGACAGATGGAATGTTGATATTGAGCAACCACCTAGACCAGACCAATTTATTGAAGATGGAGAAAAGATAAAGGTTGGAAATTTTGAACTGGAGGTTTTACATACACCAGGACATTCCCCCGGTGGTGTGAGTTTTCTTAATGATAAAATAGTATTTGCAGGTGACACACTTTTCCAAGGAAGTATTGGTAGAACTGATTTTAGAAAAGGATCTTTTGAAGAATTAGAAAAATCTATTAAAACACGTCTTTACTCTCTTCCAGATGATACATTAGTTTATACAGGTCATGGGCCTATTACAACTATTAGAGATGAGAAAAAATATAATGCTTTTGTGAGAGCTTAACCTATGGATGAATCAATTTCTAAACTTAAAAAACTATTATCTACCTCGGATAAAATTGTTGCATTCACAGGAGCAGGTTTTTCTGCAGAAAGTGGAATATCTACCTTTCGAGGAGCTGGAGGTCTCTGGTCAAAATATGATCCATCAATTTATGCAGATATTAATTATTTTGTCAAAGATCCTAGTTATTATTGGAGTTTTATCAAAGAGGAGAGATATCCGGCATTAAAAAAAGCAAAACCAAATGATGGTCATTATGCTTTGGTAGAACTTGAAAAATGCGGTAAACTTTACAGGATAATTACTCAAAACATAGATGGCTTTCATCAAATAGCAGGATCCTTTGATGTAATCGAGCTTCATGGTAATTCCAGAATGGTAAACTGCATGAGTTGTGATAAAAAATATACGATGGAAGATGTATATAAAAAATTAGAAAAAGAACTTCCACCAAGATGTTTATGTGGTGGAGTTTTAAAACCTTCAACAGTACTTTTTGGAGAACCTCTACCCCAGTATGCACTTGATATGGCAACTCTTGCTTCAAAAAATTGTGATATGTTTCTAGTACTAGGTAGTTCACTTGTTGTATATCCTGCTGCATCAATGCCAAGACTTGCAAAAAAAGGAGGAGCAAGTTTGGTGATTATTAATATTGATCCTACACCTTTGGATCACATTGCTGATATTGTAATTCATGATAGTACTTCAAAGGTTTTATCTGCTGTGATTAAAAGAGGATGAAATGTTTAACAAAAAACTGGCTATTGTTGATTTATCAAAAAACAAGGTTAGTTTTGAACAAACTCCTAATACCTTGAAAAAACTGTTTTTAGGAGGTCGTGGTCTTAATAGTTATTATCTTTATAATATGATAAAACCAGGTATTGATGCTTTTTCTCCAGAGAATGTTTTAATTTTTGGAACTGGTTTTTTAACAGGTACTCTTATTCCTAATTCTAGTCGTTTTAATGTTTCTGCTAAATCACCAGAGTCGGAGATTCTTGGTGATTCGAATTGTGGTGGATATTTTGCAGCTGAACTACGATATGCGGGTTTTGATAGGATAATTATCAAAGGTAAATCAAAGAAACCATGCATTCTGTATGTTACAGATAACAATATTGAGATTAAAGATGCAAAAGATTATTGGGGAATGGATACAACTGAAGTACAACAATCTCTTAGAAAAGACCTTGGGCAAGTAGAAGTAGCTTGTTGCGGTGTTGCTGGTGAAAACCTTGTTCGTTTTGCATGTGTTAGAACAGGGGTGAAGAATGCTGCAGGACGATGTGGCTTTGGAGCAGTTATGGGTTCAAAGAATCTAAAAGCAATTGCTGTTAGAGGGACACAAGGAATTAGAATAGCACATCCTGAGGAGATGCTTGAAACTGTTGAAGAACTAAAAGAGTATATTATGAATTCTAAAATAACTTCTATTCTTGGAACTGTTGGAACCCCTCTTCTCTATGAGGTTAGTAATGTTCTTGGAGCTATTCGAACCAAAAATAGTCAACTCAATGCTTGGTCAGATACTTTGAACGCTGAAGTTATTGAAACTTTTGTAGATAAGATGATTGGGTGTTCATCATGTATTGTTCATTGTCGTCATAGAAACAAACTTGGTGGTGAAGGACCTGAATATACTGCTGTAGGATTATTAGGAGCAAACCTTGGAATAGAAGATACAGCCAGTGTTATTGAATTGAATAATGTTTGTAATGAGCTTGGTTTGGATATATCTTCATCTGGGACGATTCTATCCTGGGTTTTCGAACTTTATGAAAAAGGAATAATTGATAAGAAATTAACAGGTGAAGAACTTCATTTTGGAGATTTTAAACTATCTAAAAATTTACTTTATAAAATATCTCGACGTGAAGGATTTGGAGACATTCTTGCTGAAAGTACACAGAATGTTAAACGTTTTGGTGAGAAATCAAAAGACTATCTGATTGCTGTAAAAGGACTACCTCAAAGTGATCCACATGATTGCAGATATATCAAAGCATTTGCTCTTGGAATTGCTACATCTTCAAGAGGAGCTGATCATCTTCGTAGCCGGCCAACCCTTGAAATATTTCTCAAATTACCTGAGGAAGTAAAAGAAAGAATTTATGGTAAGGGTGTTCCAAAAGATCCAACATCATATATTGGAAAAGAAAAAACTGTTTATTTTTCAGACAACATTTTTGCAGCTATTGACAGCCTTGGTATTTGTAAATTCATTTGTCATGGTTTTAACAGCCCACATTTTATAGATTATATATGGATGAAAAAACTAATACATTCTGCATCAGGCTGGAAATTCAACGAAAAAGATATTCAGGAAATTGGAAAAAGAATAATTGATATTGAAAGAATGTTCAACAATCGCGAGGGGATTTCAAGAAAAGATGATACTCTTCCAAAAAGATACTTTGATGATCCAATGCCTTTAAACATTGCAAAAGGGCATCATATAAATAGAAAAGAATTTGATAAACTTCTATCTAAATATTATAATATACGGAACTGGACTGATGATGGACAAGTAAAAAAAGAACGAGTCAAAGAATTGGAGGCAATAAAATGAAACATCTATATGTTCATCCAGAAAAATGTACAGGTTGCAGAGAATGCTCAATTGCTTGTTCACTCAATAAGTTTGGAGAATGCAATCCAAAAAAAGCAGCTATTACTGTTGTTAGAGATGAATTCAATCGATATGAGTTCCCTATAGTATGTTTTCAATGTGATGATCCAATTTGCCTGAAGTTTTGTCATCAAAATGCTTATGAAATCAAAGATGGAATTATTATAAGGGATAAAAATCGATGCATTGGCTGTAGACTTTGTGCTGTTCTTTGTCCATATAATGCTGTGACATCAATTGATGATGAAATAATCAAATGTGATCTGTGTGATGGTGATCCAAAATGTGTAAAGTATTGTTCAACAAACGCTATTGAGTATCTGGATGAAACAGAAGAACTTGAAAAAAGACGTAAAAAAATGGCAGAGCGCTTTCTTGAAATTAATAAAGATTAAAGAACAATATCTGGAGCAATCATAAAATTATCATCTAATAATCTTTCTTTTATTTCACTTACATTAGTTCTTTTTTTCATTAGACTATAGAAAGTTCCAGCATTTCTAATAGTTCCTATATATTGAAGACCAATTATTTTATTATTTTTCAATAGAATCTTCTTTGATGTTTGTGGAGTAAAACGAGTTATTATTTCACAATTCCCTATGTCCTGTGAAGTTCGACCTATTGTAACAACTGGTATGTCAAAAATATTCAGAACATTTATAACTTCAGCTCCATCATATGCGGTGAATTTATTCATCATATTTAGAGCAGCTATTCGTCCTTGTTCTATTGCATTTGGCCATATAGCATATGAGCCCTGCTTTCCTTCAATCTGTTCTGTTACTTCTGTAATATCTCCAGCAGCATAAATGTCTTTTTTATTAGTCTTCATTGTTGAATCTACAATAATCCCATAATTGATTTTTATACCTGAATTTTTTGTAATATCAATGTTTGGTTTAACACCTATTGATAGAATTACCATATCGCAATTCATCTTTTTTTTACTGAGGGTAACACTCTCAACCTTTCTCTTACCATTTATACTTTTGACAAAGTCATTTAGAACAAGTTTCATACCATGTTTTTTTAGAATTTCTACAACTTTTTTAGACATATCTGCATCAAGCATTCTAGAAAGAATATGAGGAAGCATTTCAATAATCGTAACATCTATTCCTCTTTTTCTTAACATGGATGCGGTTTCAATTCCCATAAAACCACCACCAATTACTACGACATGTTTAACACCTTTTTTGATATGATTGAGTATATTAAGAACTGAATCTAAAGTTCCCATTACATGAACGCCATCAAGATCAAGACCCTTTATTTCCTTGGGGGTAATCGGTTTTGCACCAGCTGAAATTAGTAATTTATCAAACTTGATACTTTTACCATTTGCAAGTTTTACCTCTTTATTTATTGGTGATATTTCAATTGCCTCTGTGTTTTTTAAAAAACCTACATTGAGTTGATTATAAAAATCTTTATTAAAACAAAAAATAGTAGGCTTATCAATTTCACCAGAAATTAAATTTGGAAGAGAACAAGGTGAATACGCAGGATACTTCTCACGTGAAATAATAGTAATATCAGATTTTTTATCAAACTCACGAATAGTCTGAAGGGCACTGATTCCTGCTCCACCATTTCCAATTATTACATAGTGCAATAAAATCTCCAACCTAGTCTATGCTCCAATATATTCAGGAAGTTCAGATCCTTTAATAAGAGAAACAATAGTAGAATTAATAGGTGTGTGAATACCTTTCTTTTTTCCGTATATCACAATTTTTTCATTAATAAAACCAATTTCAGTAGGATTCTTCTTTTCGATGTCTACATGCATCGAAGTTCTATGATGACCTGCCCTATCAAGATAACCCATACAAAACCTTAAGAAATCTGGTTTAAAATGAATTCCGTTAGCTGCTGCAACCTCTATACCTTCACGAAGTATTGATTCTGCAAGATTTCTAGTGTATTTAAATTCCATCATTTGCTTCATAGTTCTACGTGTCAGAGCACAAACAGGACTCAAAGCAGCATTTAGAATAATTTTTTCCCATTCATATTTTTTAATATCATTAGTAAAACTTGTTTCTAAATCAGCTGCAGTTATAACCTCTGCAAGTTCTTTTGCTTTTTTTACTGCTTCGGGAACTAACATACCAATATAATTTGGAGCATTAAAAAAGGACATCCTCACTCTACCATTATCGATAAGATTACCAGCATAATTTACAACAATTCGTAATGTGTTTTTTTTCCCAAAAGCATCAGCAATTAGATCCTCATTATCTAAACCATTTTGTAATGCAATAAATGTCATACCTGGTTTTACTACTGGTTTAAGAATTGGTAAAATTTGTGGTAGAACAGATGCTTTTACAGAAATAAAAATATAATCAAAATTTTTCCCACTAATTTCATCAATTCCGTAGCAAATATTATTTTTAGAAAAAGAAATATTCATATCTTTATAACCAGTCACTGAAAGACCACTTTTTTTTATTTTATCCATATGTGCTTTCATTATATCAACAAGAGTGACATCATGACCTGCTTTTGCAAGATGAGCAGCCATAATACCTCCAACAGGACCAACTCCAATCACTCCAAATTTATATTTACTCAAAATTTTCTACCACCTTATTAAAACGTTCTCTTAAGACACGATGAAGTATTTTCCCTGTAGCAGTACGAGGCATATCTTCATCTTTTATGAAAATGACTTTTTTAGGTCGTTTATATCCAGCCATTTTATCTTTACAATAGTCGGTTATCATTTTTTCTTTAAGGTTTGAACCCTGCCGGGGAACTATGACTGCTGTCACTTGTTCGCCCCATTTTTCGTGAGGAAGACCAATTATTGCTGCATCAAAAACATCGGGATGAGAAATAATAATATCCTGAACCTCACTAGGATATACATGTTCACCACCTGTAATAATCATATTATCCTTCCGATCAACTATATAATAAAAACCATCTTCATCACGTTTTGCTAGATCGCCAGCACTAAACCATTCTCCTCTAAAAGAGGCATCTGTTACCTCAGGCATTTTATGATACTCATTAAATAACATAGGACCACGAGAATATAGTTCACCTACTTCATCAATGCCAACCTCGTTACCATTTTCATCTAACAATTTAATAAAATCAGTTCCAACTGCCTCATAGCCAATTGAACCAAGCTTTCGCAACTGATCATCAGGTTTAAGAAGTGTAACAAGTCCAGCTTCAGTAGAACCATACGCTTCATAAAGTTCTACACCTGGAAAGAACTCCATAATCTCTTTTTTCATACTTTTGGAAACAGGTGCAGAGGAACATAATAATTTTTTTATAGAGCTAACATCACGCTTCTTTGCTTTATCAGATGCATTCAAAATCAGGTTATAATGAGTCGGAATTAACGAAATATAAGTAATTTTTTCTTTTTCAATAATTTCCAAAATTTCATCTGCTTTAAAATGACGAGCAGGATGGATATATGCTGTACCACCTAAATATAAAAATAAAAATGTATAGAATGTAGAGTTCACATGATACAAAGGCATAACATTTAGACATATATCATGTTCATTAAAACCAAAATCAACTGCGTTTATCAAAAAAAACGCAATATAGGATTCATGTGAGCGAACAACACCTTTTGGAACACCTGTAGTACCTGAAGTATAAAGAATAATCCAAGGATCATAACAATTAATATTTGTCTCAGGCTCAGAATCAGAAGAATTCTTTATAAAATCTTCATATTCAATGTATCCACGTTCTTTTTCACCAACAACAATATAATTTTCTTGTGGAATAGATTTTAGTTTACCCCTTATTGAATTTACAATAGGTGTAAACTCATCATGGACAATAAATGCTTTAGCATCCGCGTTATCCATTAACATTAATATCTCTCGACCAACAAAACGAAAATGTATAGGTGCGATAACTAGACCGGTTTTAGCAGCAGCTAAATATGCTTCAACAATCTCAATACAATTTTCAAGTAACACTGAAAAAGTATCACCTTTTTTTAAACCAAGATCAAGAAGACTATTAGCTAATCTGTTTACTCTTTTGTTAAGCCCAGGATAAGTAAAACTCCTAATACTATCTTTTAAAGCAATATGATTAGGAAATTTTTTTGCATTCAACTTAATCATTTCACCAAGATTCAACCAACATGCCATCATTTTTCCTCCATTTTCAACTATTTTATCCTTCTAACTGTTCAATAAATGCCTCAATATTTGTTATAAACTGCTCATCAGAGAGACATCTTAAATCATTCAAATCCCCATTTACAATAAGACTTGGAATTCCTATCTCTTTTTCAAGCCTTTGTGGCATACCATAACGACTATTACTATTATTAGAACAACTCTTAGAATCATGATAAATTATACCATCAACTTTAAAGAAATCTATCATTTTTCTCAAATAACGTTCCTTTGCTTCATCAGCTCGAACAATAAATAATTCAGTATATGCTCTTGCCATACTCATAAAGGGATGTGAAGGATCAAAACTATCAAAAATCCAACTATTACAATACGTAGATGCAACAATACATGCTTTTTTTTTAGCAAAAAGCTCAGAATGTACCCTAAGTCTACCCCAAATCGGCATTCCATCCCAATAAAGACGAAAACTCTCACCCTCTACTGCACTCCAATTATCTTTGATTCTCTGCTCTAATTCTGATAGCAATATTTTATAGTAATCAATAGCTTGCTGAGTTCCCCTAAGCACTACAGCAGGTCCCATTTGGATAGTACCATCAAAAAAAGTTAAAGGTGATGGAACATTTGAAGCAGTCTCTAATACTTTTTTCCATAGCTCAGAACAATCGTGAGAAAGCGATAAGACCCTTTGTAATTCTCTCTTATCAAATTTATTGTCAGATATTTTTTCTAAAAATTCGACCATCTCTTTCATTTGCTGAGATACAGATTCAACATGGGTTTCAGAAACATTATTAATACCAGTATGTGTATGAATTCCAAGTAAAGGTACTTTAAATTCTTTTGAATAAAAACTCATCCAATCTTGAACATCACGACATTGATTAGTATTAAAAACTACTACATCAGGCTTAGGAATACTTTTGACTCCCTCATAAACCTTTGAAAGTGGAGTAACTTTCTTCAAATAAGCACCGATATCTGAAGTCAAATACGAACAAATTTCTGGAGAATAACCAATAGCATTTGCATAAGGAATTAAATCTGTAGCCATCCTACTAGAACCCAACATTGCGCCATGATTCTCAGGAAAATAAACGTAAAAACCAAGACTTCTTAGAATCTCAGCAGGACCAACACTTGTACACCATGCAACCTTCTTGTTTTTATTCTTTGCAGCTGAATCTAATTCATAATAATAATCAGCCATTATTTGCTTCATTGTTTTAGTGGCCATTATCTTCTTTCGTGTTGATTTTTCCTTCTCAGCTATACGATCTCCCCCAGCATTAAAAAGATTCAAACAGAGAGCAAACCTGAATAACAGTTGAACTTATTATCTTTTTTTGTTTGTTCTATATTGTTTAATTATCAATGCTAAGTATCAAATACTTTAATACATTTTCTTTTTTTGATTAGCTCGTCAATTTGGTGAAAAATATGGTTAAGAATTACTTTGTTGGTATTGACGTTGGAACATCATACATAAAAGTTGTGATTATTGATGGAAAGAATAATATTGTTAAATCTCTTGTTAAAAAAACAGGTTCTGATCTTAAGAATTCTATTAAAAACTCATTTGAAGAAGTAATTGCTACTGCAAAAATATCTTGGGAGGATATAAAATTTATCACATCTACAGGTTTTGGTAGAAACAATGTTTCTTTTGCTGATAGTGTAAAAACTGAGATTAGTGCTCATGCTAAAGGTGCTTATCATTATTTTCCTAAAAAGTGTACAATTATAGATATAGGTGGTCAGGATACAAAAATAATTAAAATAGATGCAAAAGGAAAAACAATTGGTTTTAAAATGAATCGAAAATGTGCTGCAGGAACTGGTACATTTCTTGAGGAAATTGCATATAAACTTAATATTCCATTGGAAAATTTTAATATGATAGCCTTAAAATCTTCTATGGATACTTCACTTAGTAGTTTCTGTACTGTTTTTGCATCTACTGAAATTCTTGCAAGAATTAAAGAGGGGGAAAAAATTGAGGATATGGTAAAGAGTGCGTTTGAATCTGTAGCTAGACGTGTTATTGAAATGGACACTTTGGATAATACAATCATTATGACAGGTGGTGTAGTTGCTCATAATGAAATTATATCTAAAATTTTATCAAATCATGTTGGAAAGAAAATTTTTATGCCCCCCAAGCCGCAACTTTGTGGTGCTATGGGTGCAGCATTATTTGCAAAAGATATTTAGGTAATTGTTATGATTAATTATGATTTCCCTCCATATAGACCACCTAATGAAGCAATGTCTGCTCTTATACGGGCTTCTAGAGGTTGTCCTTGGAATAAATGTTTATTTTGTACAATGTATAAAACTCTTAAATTTAAACCCAAATCAGTAGAAGAAGTTAAAAAAGATATTAATACAGCAGCACAGATTTATAAAGGAGCAAAAACTGTGTTTATAGCTGACTCTGATAGCCTCACGATGAAAAACATAGATGAGATAATTAAACATATTAAATTACGTTTTCCAAAAATTGATCGAATTACCACTTATGCTAGAGCAAAAACATTAATGAAATTAGGTAAAGATAGACTTAAAAAAATTAAAAAAGCAGGTCTAAATAGAGTACATATTGGCTTAGAATCGGGTGACAAAAAAACTTTAAAATTTATGTGCAAAGGTACGACAGCGGAAGAAATGATAGCTGGTGGGAAAGCAGCAAAAGAAGCAGGTTTAGAAGTATCATTTTATATTCTTATTGGTGCAGGTGGAAAGGATAGAATAATAGAGCATGCAAAAGAATCAGCAAAAGTGTGTAATGAAGTAAATCCAGATTTTATAAGACTTAGAACCCTAGTAGTTCAACATGGTTCACTTTTAGAGGAGAAAATGAACTCCGGTCAATACAAACCTACTTTGCCTGTTCAAAAATTACAAGAAATAAAAACTTTTTTAGAAAACCTTGAAGTTAAACAATGTGAACTTGCTTCCGATCATTTCACAAACTATATCTGGGTAGACAAAAACATCGTCTATAGAGGAATTTATGGAACACTACCAAAGGATAAACAAGATATGTTAGATGCATTAAATCAAACGTTGGATTTTTTATCAACAGTTGAAGGTGAAATATTAGATGCAACAATACTCTACAAACGAGGTCTAATTACTAATCTTTAAAATATTTATCCACCACTTATTGGCACAAAAAATAAGACTTCATCATTGTTTTTAAGTTTAGTATCAAGTCCTTTTAAAGCAGAAGCAGGTTTATCATTTACAAATAAACATATATATTCTGCTAATTCATCATTTTTTAAAAAGATTTCATTTTTCAACTTAGGGTATTTATTAACTAGATAAGCAAGTAAATCATTTAGAGTCGTACCATTAAAAACTATTTTTAATTCTTTTTTACCAACGACATCTGAAAAAGGTCTGAGTAACTTTATTTTAATTTTCATATATGATCCTAATATCAAAAATAAATAGTAAAGATATATATTAAGAATACTATGATAGGGACACTAACAATAGTAGTCCAAGTAATAGATAAAGAGGTTGATTTTTTATCTATACCATAAGGTAGTAGAAACATATTTGTACTTGTTACTGGTAAAAATGAATTTAGAATAATTATCACAAACCATTTTGTTGAAATTAAACTAAAAATAATTAGTATACCAAAAATAAAAAAAATAATCAATGGCGTAATAATCATTGTAATAAGAAATATACTTCTAACCCATAACCAGTGGTCTTCACCATTTTTTGTTTTTTTACTAAACATTTTTTTTATCTCAGTAATTGTTAAATCACTGGGATGGATACTTGATCCAACATAATAAAGTGCAGCAGGAATAGTAAGTGCTGAAATAAAGGTAAAAATTATAGCTTCTGGAGTTGCCCAATCTACATTTACTTTCATTGGTCCATGTAATATTATTGCGATAATTACAAAAGAAAGCAGATACCATGGATAAAGTTTTAAATACCAAGGAAGTGTAAGCAGATTTTTATCTGATTTATGAGTCTCTTTTTTGTGCATATAAGAAAGTAAATAAGGTATTATTGCAAATATAAAAACACCACTAATTGCAATAAATATTGCTGCTTCAACTCGCCATGGTGATGTTTCTGTTAATAAAGCTCCTCCAATAAAAGCTGCACTGCGACCTTGGCTCGAGAAAACGGTTTTAATAAACAATTGTCTGATAGATTTTTTTAATCCGTATTTATCTGCTTGATATTTTGCAAAAGCATATGTTAAAAAATATATGACAATCAATGTAATACTTATAACAACAATAAATAAGATTTGTTTTGTTCCAAAATCAACAAGCAGAAATATTCTAAATAATAATAAGGGAACGAAGAAAAATAATAAAATGAGACCTATCTTTTTCATGATTCGATCTATTTTATTTCTACTGGTTACTTTTGCAATAAGGAAAGTTACTATTAGTCCAACTAAAATCCACGGAAGAGCATAGAGGCCAGAAATATATATTATTGCCTCTTTTAATAAATCAATCATTTAGATTTTGCTCCTGATTTATCGATCTACGACTCTGATAGCTTTACCAATACTTCTTGGGATTGATTTTGGTTCGACAACTTTTACAGGTACTCGTAAGCTCAAAATACTAAAGAGTTCTTCCTCTGCTTTATGTTCAAGATCTTCGATACGTCCATCTTTCCATCTTTTTTCTGTAGTTTCAACTTCGACAGATAGAGAAATTATACTGCCTTTCTTTGTTTTAATAATTTGATAATTATTACTTAAATCTTCAATTTGCATTAGGGCTGTTTCAATTTGTGATGGAAAAACAATAACACCTTTTATTTTCATCATATCATCAGATCGACCTTTGATACGTGATTGAATTGGGAGTGTTCTACCACATTCACACTTTTCATCATATAGAATCGCCAGATCTCTAGTTCTAAAGCGAAGAGCTGGAAAAGCTTCTTTAGTAAGAGTAGTAAATATGAGCTCTCCCTCTTCACCATAGGCTAATGATTCCCCGGTAGCTGGATTAATAACCTCAGGATAAAAGTAATCAGCATTAATATGCAACTTTTTACAGCTGCATTCAGAAACAACACCTGGACCAATAATCTCTGTTAATCCATAATGTTCATGAGCAACAATTCCCCAACGCTTTTCAACATTTGATCGCAGTTCTTCACTCCAAGATTCAGCACCAAAACAACCGATTCTTAGTTTAAAATCCTTTAGAGGATCAAGACCCATATACTCAGCTGTTTCAGCCATATACATTGAATATGAAGGAGTACAAACAAGTGCAGTAGTACCAAAATCCTTCATAATAGTTATCTGTCTCTTAGTATTACCAGAACTAATAGTAATTACCATCGCACCAATTTTTTGTGCACCTTTTTCAAAACCATGAGCTCCTGTAAACAACCCATAACCATAGGCATTCTGCATAATATCATTTTTACGTAAACCGTTAGCCCATAATGACCTTGCCATTACCTCTGCCCAGAGTTCTACATCATTTATTGTATAAGGTCCTACAACTGGTTTACCTGTAGTTCCAGAAGATGCATGAACTTCTATAATATCATCAACTTCGGTACAAACGAGCCCAAAGGGATAAAACTCTCTGAGATCCTGCTTTGTTAAAAAAGAGATTTTTTCAATATCTTTCAAAGATTTAATTTTATCAGCATCAATTTTTACTTCTTTTAGACGATTTCTATAAAACCTATTATTTTTATAAACATAATTAATTAAATTTTTTAATCTTTTTAGTTGTAAATTTTTTAACTCATTCGAAGACATTGTTTCTATTTTTGGAGTCCAAAATTTTTTTGACATATGGGTTCCCCCGATTGCTTGCTGAATAAACTATTTAGATTTAATTATTTCTGATAAAAATTAAGAAAAATATAAATTGAATAATAGGTTTCCCAGGTAAAAACTATCATTAATGTATCTAATTATTTTATGGAGGAAAATAATAATGAGTTTAATACTTGGTATGGATCTAGTTGTATTTATAGCATGGATCGGTACAATATTCTCAGCAGTATTATGCGTTTTATATGGAATTTACTATGAATATTTTAAAAAATCCTGTAAGGAAAAAATTTCTGTTATTAAAAACAATAAATCTGAAAAAAAGGAGCTTGAATAAACATGGATATACTCTTGTTTGTGATTTCCATGGCTCTTTTTACGTTTGTATTTACTTTTCTTGGTTATTTAGGATATAAAAAAACTAAAACTGCAGAGGATTATTATGTTGCCGGTCGTAAAATGGGGCCAATTGTTATTGCATTTTCATATGGAGCTACTTTTATTAGTGCTGTTGCTTTAATTGGTTTTTCAGGTATTGCCTCAATTTATGGTCATTCCCTGCTTTGGTTAGCTTTTCTAAATATTTTTGTAGGAATTTTAATAGCTTTTATTTTTTATGGTTTTCGAACTAGAAAAATGGGTTTATCATTAAAAGCAGTTACACTTCCGGAGTTATTTGGTAATCGATTTAATTCTAAAAAATTTCAAGCGGTTTCTGGATTAATTATTGCTATTTTTATGATAGTTTATACAACAGCAGTATTTCTTGCAATATCTTCTCTTTTTGTTGTAACCTTTGGGATTCCTTATTGGGTTTGTGTAGTTTTGTTCACTTTAATTGTTGGGATTTATCTTATTGTTGGAGGTTTGTATGCAGTAATGTGGACTCATGCAATCCAAGGTATTGTAATGCTAATTGGTATGCTTATTTTAACTGTTGGTATCTATTGGATGCTTGGTGGGATTGAACCTGCTCATGAAGCTGCAGCAGCGTTAACCTCAAATCAACTTATTGATATGGGTTGGACATCAGTACCTGCAGGGTTTACAACTTTAACATCTATGCCTGAAACTTTTTCCCCTACTTTTATGCTTCTATTAACCCTTATTTTTGGAGTAGGAATTGGAGTTCTAGCACAACCTCAACTTGTCATAAGATATTTATCTGCTAAAGATGAAAGATCTCTTCGACGTGCAATTCCATATGGTGGTATATTCATTCTTCTGATGACATTTTTTGCTTTTTCAATTGGACCTTTATGTAACGTATTAATGATAAGAAATGGATTAAACTATCCTGGTACTCCCGATCAGGTTGTACCATTAATAGTAAATGAGCTCTTTCCACCTTGGTTTGTTATTTTATTTTTATTTGCAGTTTTATCAGCAGCCATGTCTACAGCAAGTGCATTATTTCATACAGCAGGAGCTTCAATTGGTCGAGATGTTTGTGAAAAAGGAATAATGAAAAAATGTTCAGAAAAAAAATCTCTCCTTATAACTCGCATAGCAACGCTTGTTATTATAATTGCGACACTTGTAATTTCTTTAAATCCACCAGATGTTGTTGCAGTACTAACCTCCTTCTTTTTTGGATTGATGGCATGTACTTTCCTAGCTCCATATACGCTTATGCTTTATTGGAAAAAAACAAGTAGAGTAGGTGCCTGGATTGGCATGATGGGTGGATTTATTTTCACAATGTTTTGGTATTGTTTAATATACTTTAAAACAGCACCACAGTTAATTGGTAACTCAATATCAAATAATTACTTGGTAAACATGCTTGACCCTATTTTCATTGGTATACCATTATCATTCATTTTAACTTTTGTATTTAGTATCTTAATCAAACAAGATAATAATGAGATAAAATCAATGAAAAAAGCTTTTGAAAACATTTAAAACATTTTTATATTATTAAAATGTTCATGAGAAATCATAAATCTTAAAGGAATACGATTTATGAAAATTATAATTCTTGGCGCAGGTTTAATGGGTCGTGCAATTGTATTTGATTTGATTAATTTTAGTAATTTTGAAAAGATAACAATCATAGATAATAATAAATCAAATTTAAATGTAATAAAAAAAATTTATAAAGATAAGAGAATAGAATATAATTTATTAGATGTGAGTAATATATTAAAAATCCAGAAAAAATTTCAAGAAAATGATATTGTTATTTCCGCTGTTCCTTATAATTATAATTACCAATTAACAAAAATAGCAATTGATACAAATACACATTTTATTGATCTTGGTGGAAATAATACTATCGTACAAAAACAAAAAACTTTTGATAAAACTGCAAAAGAAGCTAAAATTAAAATTATCCCTGATTGTGGTTTAGCACCAGGTATTGTATCAATTATAACTCGCGATATTGTTAATTACTATGATAGTGTTGATTATGTTAAATTACGTGTCGGTGGTTTACCAAAAAATCCTATACCCCCTTTAAATTATCAATTTGTTTTTTCCCCAAATGGTCTTATAAATGAATATATTCAAGATGCAATTGTTCTTGAAAATGAAAAAGTAGTTACTAAAAAATCAATGACTGAACTAGAGAAAATCACTTTTCCAAAACCATTTGGTGAAATGGAGGCATTTGTTACATCTGGAGGTTGCTCAACATTACCATATACATTTAAATATATAATTAAATATCTTGATTATAAAACAATAAGATATCCAGGTCACTGTGAAAAATTTAGATTATTATTAGATTTAGGGCTTGGTAGTGATAAAATAATTAAAATCAATGGATTTGAGATAAAACCAAGAAAAATATTAATTAATATTTTAAAAAAATTAATTCCAGAAACTGGTGAAGATGTGGTATTGATTAAAATTTTTTCAAAAGGAGTTAAAAACAATAAAAAAATAAAAACTGAGTATACAATGATAGATTATTTTGATAAAAAAAACAATATTACTGCTATGATGCGAACTACAGGTTATCCAGTTTCAATCATTGCACAAATGATTGAACAAAATATAATTGACAAATATGGTGTTTTTACATCTGAGGAAATAATTAATCCAAAATATTTTTTTAAAGAGTTAGAAAAAAGAGGTATAATTATTAAAAAAAGTATAATGAAAATATGAAAAAAGATATAGATTTTTATAAAAACAAAAAACAGATACTCGAAAAACTAAAAAATGCAAAAAAAGAAAATTTAGTTGATAAAGGAATAATTCCACTAATTGATATTATTAATTCTAATAATAATTATTATACTAGTAGTAGTTGCTATGGTAGAATAGTTGTCCTTGAATTGCCTGATCTTGGTGATAAGAAAAATGCTGTTTTTCTTGGTAAATGGCATAAAGAAATAAAACCAGAAGATGTTTTCTTGGCATTAGATAAAAGCTCAAATAAAGGTCAACTATGGTTTCTTGCTCAATCCCCAATTATTCATGTTCATTCAATAAACATTAACTCAGCAGATCAATTGGTTAAAATTGCGGTTAATTGTGGTTTTAAACATAGTAGTTTTAAAACAAGTAAAAAGAATATAATTGTTGAGATAGTAAGTACAGAGCGAATTGATGCACCAATTGGATTAAATGGAGAATTATATTGTGATAAAAATTATATTTTTTTACTTACAGATATAGCAAATAAAGTCATAAAAAAATCTTTTTTAAAACTTGAAAAACTTAAAAATTCATTATAAAGAAAATTTAAATTTTTTTATAATTTTTAAGAAATATTTAAGTACTTGTAAAATAACAAATTAATTTAAGGTATAAAAATATGAAAAAGATTAAAGTACTTATTATGTCAATAATTTTTTGGGTATTATTGATTATATTATCAAGTGTTTGGTTAGTTTTCTTAATAATAAATAATATTGCCTTTGGAAAGTTTAATATTTTCTTATTTTTTATTTTTATAGTGGCAGGTTTAAGTTTTTCACTATCGATTTATTTTATATACCAAATTATTTTTGATACAAGAGTTGAACTAAAAAAAGCACTTGAAAAAGAAAATAGTATAGAAGATATTATTAAAATGAATAACTCTTAGAACAACCATAAATATTTAACTACAATAAATGAGTTTATCTAGTTACAGTAGCTATGTATAACCCATGCTTCTTTTGGTATTTTTTTATAAATTTTATATGGATCATCGGTTTTTTCTTCAGAAGCTACTTGTTTTATAACCTCATCATTAAAAGACCAATAAAATTTTCTAGTAATTTTTCCTTTATCTTTAAATTCTTCACGCCTTTGTCTTAAAAAGTTTTGTCTTTCAAGCTCATATAAAAGTTGTCTTGAATATTTGTCGATAGTCATATCTTCTATTTCATCTTGACCATCAAAAATTTTTTCAACAGTTTTTGTTAATGCAATAGCATCCTCTTTTTCCATTTCAAAACGGTTTTTTAAGGCTATCATTAGTAAACGTTTCATTTTTAAAACCTCTTATAGTTATTTCTTTGAAGTTTTTGTTTAAAAAGACTTGTTGTACAATTCTTATCCTACTTCTTTACAAGAGGTATCCGAATTATTTAAATTCCACTTTTTTATACGGTGGTTAAAAATAGTATTATGGGGTAAAATTTATGGAAAAGCGTGTTTATAATTTTTATGCGGGTCCCGCTACATTGCCATTACCAGTATTAAAAAAAGCACAGGATGAATTTTTAAATTTTCATGATACAGGTATGTCAATATTAGAGATATCTCATAGATCTAAAGAATATAATGAGATACATGTGAATGCTTCAGAGCTAATAAAAGAACTTATTGGTATTCCTGACAACTACAAAATCCTATGGTTACAGGGTGGTGCCTCGACTCAGTTCTTTATGGCACCTCTTAACCTTAGTATTTCTGGTAAACCTATGGAATATGTTAATACAGGATCCTGGGCAAAAAAAGCAATTAAAGAAGCTAAACTATATGGTGAAGTAAAAATTGTTGCTTCCTCAGAAGATGAAAAATTTTCATATATTCCAAAAAATGTAAAATTTAGTGACAGTTCATCGTTTGCACATATAACGGGTAATGAAACAATAGGCGGAATAGAATGGCAGGAATGGCCAAAAGCGCCAAATTCAGTGCCTCTTGTATGTGATATGTCCTCTAATTTTATTAACAAGGTTATTGATATTAATAAATTTGGGGTAATATATGCAGGTGCACAAAAAAATCTAGGACCTGCTGGAATAACTATTGTAATAGTCAGAGATGATTTATTAAATCGAGTATCAGAAGATATACCGACTATGCTTAAATGGAAGACTCATGCAGAAAAAGATTCTTTATATAATACCGCGCCATGTTTTGCTATATATTTATGTAAACTAGTACTTGAACATATTAAAAATTTTGGTGGAATCCCAGTTATGGAAAAACAGAATCGTAAAAAAGCAAAAATGGTTTATGATGTTATAGATAAATCAAATGGGTTTTATAAAGGTGTAGCTAGAAAGGATTCTAGATCTCTTATGAATGTTACTTTTAATTTAACAACACCTGAACTTGAAGTAAAATGTGTAGATGAAGCTAAGAAAAAAAATCTTATTGGTCTTAAGGGCCATAGATCTGTTGGTGGTATGAGAGCATCTATATATAATGCAATGTCAGTTGAAGGTGTGTCAGCACTCTGTGAATTTTTACAGGATTTTCAAGAACAAAATCAATAAGACAAAATTAATTTTTTTTATTTTTCCTTATTATTTTTTTCTTAAAACTTTTCAAAATGACATTTTATCAGGTTAACTTTAAATACCTTATTTTATAAAAATTGGAAGTAAAGATATTAGAGTTGAGGGTGAAAAATGGATATAAATAAAAGAGTAATGATAGTTGATGATGAACCAGACGTTCTAATTTCATTAAAAACTATTCTTGAACGAAATAACTATGACGTTATAACGGTTACAAATGGAGTAGAGTGTTTAAAAGAAATACAAAAAGGATTCACTGGTGTAATATTAATGGATATAATGATGCCAAAAATGGATGGTTGGAAGACAATAAATCAAATAGTAAAAAGAGGTTATACCAAGGATATAGCAATAGAAATAATTACTGGTAAAGGAACAAAAGATTATCAAAAATTAAGTAAACTTGGATCATATATATACGATTACCTTACAAAACCTATAGATTTGAAACAGTTTGTATCAAGTGTAGAAGCTTGCAATAATTACCTCCACTCAAAAAATATATGATAAAACAAATTTTTTTTGATATTTTGTCATTTTGACATTTTGTCAGATTAATCTTAAATATAATAACAAATCTGTTGGAACTAATACACCCATCCTAACAAAAATTTTTGTAGGGTCTGGATCAAAAAATTCAAAAAATAAAACATATAATATTTACATTCAATATTTATCTGCTTTCCAAAGATCCAGGCTCTAACACCACTCCTTTTTTTTAAAAATCATCGATTTTTTTGATACTTTTTTCTTTTAGAATATTTTTTATAGTCACCCAAGAGCGTCTAACATGTGGTGGTAGACTTTTATAACTATCCAACCATTTTCTTAGGAACTTTTGTGTTGTAGAATCTGCAGGATAGCCACTACCCATAGGAAGATTAAGTTTTTTTTCAAGTTCAAAAGATATTTTTCTAATCTCATCATCTCTTGTAGTCTTAGCTAGTATAGATGCTGCACTAACAATAGGATAAATATCATCTGCTTTATGCTTTGAAACAATATTTGGTTTAAAAGAAAGATTTGCAAGAATATCATCTGCAAAACGTTTTTCATTTACATCTGCAGAATCAACATAACAGAGATTCGGTTTTAATTTCTTAATTATTTTAGAAAAAGCATTAACTTCAATTTCATTTAAAGTCATGACCTTTCTCATATCATCTATATCCTTTGCTGGTATAACTAAGATTTCATAGTCGATACAATACTTTTTTATTTTTATAGCTAGTAACTCACGTTTTTTTGGAGTAAGTTTTTTTGAATCTTTTACTTTAAACTCAACAAGTTTTGAGTCATCTGTAAATTTTACACCTGCAATTATAAGTGGACCAATTACTGGTCCTCTTCCTGCTTCATCTACTCCGCAAATCATTTTGTATATTGTAACATAATTTGGTAAAAAGATGTTACGATAAAAAATAAGTATACAGGCAGTTTTTTATTTTAATATTTTATTCAAAAACTTTGTTTGCCGATGTAGCTTAGACTGGTTGAGCGGTTGATTCGTAATCAGCAGGTCGGGGGTTCAATTCCCTCCATCGGCTTCAGAAAACCATTTTTCTCCTGTTAAAGACTAATAAAAATGCAAAACTACAAAACGGCTTTTAACCAATGGTTCATATCCCTTTATTCACACTAATTTTTTATCTTGATATTACATTATAAACAATAAAAAAATTTATTTATATGTTTTGTTTTAGGATTTTTCTAATAAAGGAAAATGATTAAGAAATTGCTGCAAAAATAATGGTATATTGATTTCTTTGTTTTTTGGTATAGTTAATTCAAGTATAGCCCAGTCGCTTGTAGCACCATAGACATCCATTGCTTGTGCTCTAACTGTATAAATTCCTTTGGAATCCCAAGACATATTATATTTTAATGTTAAAGGTGAGGGAAAAAAATATCCACTGTATCTTGGAACGAAACCATCATCAAAATCTATACAATAGTCAACATCATCATCATTAGGGTCTTCAATGTATATCTCATATTCATATTCCACTCCTATCTTGCCATTTGTTTGTCCAGTTATGATTGGTTTATTTGGTGGTTTGTTTGCAATACCTTCATCATCAGTTTTAATCAACCAAACATCAAAATCACCAGCACCATATGAATCTGTGTATCCTGTGATGATATAACCTCCATCAGTAGTCTGCTGAACACAGCGACCAAAATCTAATCCCGTTCCCCCAAAAGTCCTATTCCATATTTCATTCCCATTAATATCAGTTTTAATCAACCTAACATAAGTTTCACCTGCACCAAATGAAGATGTTATTCCTGTAATAATGTATCCAACATCAGTGGTCTGCTGAACAAAATAACCCCCATCCCAATTTGTTCCTCCGAAGGTCTTATCCCATATTTCATTACCATTGGTATCTGTTTTAATCAACCAAATATCTCCCTTACCTGCACCATATGAATTAGTATATCCTGTGATTATATATCCTCCATCATTAGTCTGCTTAACACAATGACCCTTCTCATCTTCTGTTCCTCCAAAGGTCTTATCCCACATTTTATTACCATTACCATCTGTTTTAATCAACCAAACATCAAAATCACCAGCACCATATGAATCTGTGTATCCTGTGATTATATATCCTCCATCATTAGTCTGCTGAACAGAATTAGCCAATTCTTGATATATTCCTCCAAAGGTCTTATCCCACATTTTATTACCATTACCATCAGTTTTAATCAACCAAATATCATACATACCTGCACCAAATGAACTCGTGCCTCCTGTGATGATATATCCTCCATCAGTAGTCTGCTGAACAAAATAACCCCCATCACCATCTTTTCCTCCAAATGTTCTATCCCAAATCTTATTACCATCAGTATCGGTTTTAATCAACCAAACATCAGAACCATTAGCACCAAATGAAAAAATATATCCTATAATAATATACCCACCATCAGTAGTTTGCTGAACAGATAGACCATTATCAGATGCTACTCCTCCGAAGGTTTTATCCCAAACCTTATTACCATTTATATCGGTTTTAATCAACCAAACATCCCAATCAATAGTGAGACCTGTGCCTGTGGTTCCTACGATTATGTATCCTTCATCAGTAGTTTGCTGAACAGATACACCCTCATCTCTACCTGTCCCACCGAAAGTCTTCATCCATCCATTAGAAGTTGATAACGGATTTGATATTATGTCAATAAAATCTTGTTTCTTTTGTTGTTTATTGATACTGAATGATGTTAATGCAATGGATGTTGTACTAGAAATCAACAAAGTACAAATTAAAAATACGACTATCTTTTCTCGCATAAATTTCTCCCACAAGTTTACTATATTTTATATATTATACATTTTTATATTTTATCCTTAATAACATATGCAACAAAATTAAAAAAATTCCGCATATAAACAGCAAAATGTTAAACTGTTTCAATTTAAAAAAAAACATTAGCATAATTTATTATTATACATTCAACTATCAGAAAAATATAGTAAAAATCGTAATTTTTTACCCTATAAAAAGTGTTAGTAAATTTAACCTTTTGTTCAACTCCCTCCATCGGCTTTAGAAAAATATTTTTAATCTGTAA